>VXTZ01000008.1 GCA_009837205.1 Candidatus Dadabacteria bacterium
ATGCTTACGTCACAACTTATCCCTTTTTGATTGAAAATCTGCCGAAGTCAGGAAACCTGATTCACTAAGAACTAATCCACGCTTGCATTTAAGATTTCGCGTGCTATTTCCAAACCGGAAGTATGGAAGTTGGTCTAAATCTGCTTGTATATTATCAGCAATCATCCTTGCAATTGCGGCATTAAATACCGCAATTGCAAGGTACAAATCTCATTTTTAACAACGAAGATGAGTCTTAATACACCTTCCCAATTATCTCATCAGAAGCGCATGCGCGTAACCACACCAAAAGTACGGGGCTGACCCACTCTGTAGGCAAGACGGGCCCGTCCTCCCCGCTCGCGGTCAAACGAAAGCTTAACGTTTTCATCCGTAATATTCTTTACGTAAGCCGTGAACTCGATATTGTCATATACCAAGCCCGCAGAAAGGTTAAACAGGTGGTATGAATCAAGCAGCAGATCAACTTCCGTTGCCTCATCGGCAGAAGCACCCCTGTAGGGCAATCCATGTCCAAAAACTCCCCTGCCGGGAATCTGATCGCCTGATTGCGTGATGCTGTCACCTACAAACTGCCATGAAGCCGAGAGAAAGCTTTCTCCGGCACTCAGAACACCTGGCAAAGTATAAGTGGCGGATCCTGAGAGCTGCCAGTCTGGAACAGAAGGTATGCGGTTACCCTCCTCTATTCCCTCAACCACATCCCCATCTGCCGTCCTGATAGTGGAATCAAACTCTGCTTCTAAATAGCTTCCGGCAAAAGCGAGCAGCAAAGATCTTGTCGGTTGAATAGACAGTTCAAGCTCCGCTCCCGCAGTGTGAGATTCAGGTACGCTGATCGTAACCCTGGAAGAGCAGGGTCCCGCATCAACGTTTACACCCAGATTCTCAATGTCGGTATAAAAAACCGAGCCGTTGAACGTAACACTCTCAAAGGAGGACTTAAACCCGACCTCGTAGTTCCAGAGAGTCTCATCCTCAAACTCCTGATACCCCCGGAAAGTATCATAGGCATCTCCGCAAAGCAGCTGGTTAAGCGGGTCATTAACTCCGCCGAGACGAAAGCCCCGGGAAATCTGAGCATTCACAGTAACGTTATCGTTAGCATCGTAGCTCACCATAAACCGAGGTGTAAATCCGTCGGAGGAAACCGTAATGTCCTGATTCTGGGCATCAGCATTCGAGAAACCTCCACCGGATCTGAAAGTCTTATCCTCTTCCCAGTCATACCAGCGCAGACCGGCCGTTAAGTCCAGACGTTCGAGCAACGCGTAGGTCGCCTCGCCGAAAAGCGCAATCTGCCTTAAATCATATGTCAGATCGGAACTATAAGGTGAATCCACTGCATCGGGGAAGTTAGTGTCAGCCGAAGGTATAAATAGCGCATCATACCCTGGAGTCGGCAAACGCTGAGAATAGTCACGTTCCACGTCGGAGTAGAAAACACCCGCAAGCCACTGAAATGCGCCGTTATCGCTTGAACTCAAGCGAAGTTCATGGGTCATCTGTTCAAGGTCGGTAGTGTCACGCAGATTGGATGGGTTTGCCACTTGATCCTCCGCAAATCCAAGGTCCACGCTCACGCTACCGGTAAGGGCACTCGCATCACGACTTACAAGAAGATCTCGGTTTATATAGCTTACCGAGTATGTAACGTCAAAGAAGTCTTCAACGCTCCAATTTACCACGGTGTCAAAAATCAGAGTTTCATCTTCAAAGGCCTCGCCAAGCAGCAGATGCTGCTCTCTATCACCAAGCGGAGTCGGGGGATCGGTATAGGGGTTTGCAAAAAGGTTAAATACCTCGTCGCGGTTAAAACCTCCAAGATCAATGTTCTGATATATAACTCGCGGAGTAATGGACAGGTTTTCGGTCGGTTCCCATAAAAGGGAAATACGTCCACCGTGACGGGTGCCGTCGTTTACATCCTCATCCACAGCACCCCCTTCCTTTTGCGCATCGATGAAACCGCCGTATCTAGTGCCGTAAGCAACCAAGCGAAAGGCCGCATCTTCGCCTAAAGGAACATTGAGGGCCGTTTTCAGATGACCTCCAACAGAACCTTCGTCAAGATAATTTCCGTCAATCTCGGCTTTAACCTCGGTTACACCCAAAAGTGGCTGGTTGGTTATATAGCGAACGGTACCGCCGATTGAGCCTGATCCGAAGAGCGTGCCCTGCGGTCCCCTCAAGGTTTCCACACGGTTAAGGTCGAAAAGATCGATGTCAGGAGTGAAAAGCGACAGTGATATAGGGGTTTCGTCGAGATACACGCCAACCTGTTCCTTTACGCCAGGCTGGTCCCGCACTATCTGTCCGGAAGAAACGCCGCGGATCGTGACTACGCTTTGTCCTGGCCCGAGGTTCTGTATGGAGAGTCCGGCAACATTGCGGGAAAGATCCTCCAGATTAGCAGTGTTAAGACGCTCTATATCCTCTCCTGACTGAACATTCAGGGAGAAAGGCACATCCTGGGCAAGCTGAACACGCTTGGTGGCGGTCACAAGCATTTTCCGAAGTGTGTAACTGCCTTCATCTACCGCGCTGAGACTTTCTTTTTGCTCATCCTGCCTCTCTTGCGCAACTGCGGTTAGGGGAAAAACTAATGAGAACAGGGAAAGAAATGCAAAGAATCTTATGGCTACGCCAAGCCGAATCTTAAAGTTCATCTTCAAAACCTCCTTAAATCACTCACTTTATTGCGATTCAGACCACATACTTAGCAATATTTCGCATTTTAACACATTTGCTCCGGAATTTGGTAGAAAAAAGTGCCCAGGGCCGGACTCGAACCGGCACGGGAGATACTCCCGAGGGATTTTAAGTCCCTTGCGTCTACCAATTCCGCCACCCGGGCATTACGCTGAACGGAGTTCAGAACTGGAGGCGGCGCCCGGAATCGAACCGGGGTATAACGGTTTTGCAGACCGTTGCCTTACCTCTTGGCTACGCCGCCCCTGTAACATGGGATTTTAAATTTTACCGAAAAAAAAAGTTTTGTGAATTTTGGCAAGCGGCAAATCCAAGTTCCCTTATGACTCTGGATTGATTTCGAAGCTTCCATCAATAATCGCTTTTCCCGACAGAAAGACTCTTTTCTCAGAAAGTCTTGTATTAACGAGGCCTCCTCTTTCTGACGCCTGATAGCCCGTGAGTTCTTTTTTCCCCAGCCTGCGGCTCCAGAAAGGACAGAGGCAGCAGTGAGCAGATCCCGTAACCGGATCCTCCTCTATCCCGGCGTTAGGAGCGAAAAAACGCGATACGAAATCATAACGGTGAGAACTCGAGACGCTCGTTATTATAAGTCCTCTGGAATCAAGCCTACTGATGCGGGCGAGTTCCGGGACAGCACTTCTTACCGTCTTTTCGCTCTCGTAAAGAGCTATGTAATCAAAGCGGTTTCTGCCCACGTAAAGAGGCCTCTGGGAAATCGCCATAAGCAGGTCCTCCGGCATCTCAACTTCCCAAGGATCCTCTGAGGGAAAATCCATTTCTATGAGATCGCTTTTTCTCCTCGCGGTAAGAATTCCGCTTTTTGTGGAAAACACGGCGTCTTCCGTATCGGGAAGGATACTGAGAGTGAAAAGAATATGGGCGCTTGCAAGGGTGGCGTGCCCGCAAAGGTCAACTTCCATCTTGGGAGTAAACCATCTGAGTTCAAAAACGCCTTTTCTCTTGAGTAAAAAAGCAGTCTCTGAGAGATTTACCCGGGAAGCAATCTCCTGTTTTGTCCGATCCGGCACTTCTTTTTCAAGAATGCACACAGCGGCCGGATTCCCGGAATTCGGCCCGTCGGTAAAAGCATCAATGGTGTATATCCTCATCACGCCGGGAGTCTCGACGCACCGTGGTGACCGGGGCGCCGCTTGAGGGCCAGAATAGCGTCTTTTATGCCCGAGAGCGTTAGGGGAAACATGTTGCCTTCGTAAAAATCGTTCAGCATGCCTATGCTTTCAGTCCACCTCCACTCATCTTGCGGCACGGGGTTAAGCCACACTGTAAAAGGATATTTCGCCTTTATCCTGTTAAGCCACAGAAGGCCCGGCTCATCGTTATTGTGTTCAACGCTTCCGTTGGGATACACAAGTTCCCACGGGGACATGGAGGCGTCACCGACTATAACGCACTTGTAGTCGCCGTTGTATTTGTTGAGTACAGAGAAGGTGGGAATCTTCTCGCTGAAACGTCTTGCGTTGTTTTTCCATACGGCTTCGTATATGCAGTTGTGAAAGTAGTAGAATTCAAGGTGCTTGAACTCATGCTTGGCGGCAGAGAAAAGCCTTGAGCAAAGCTCGACATGATCTTCCATTGAACCTCCGACGTCAAAGAACATAAGAACCTTGACGTTGTTCTTGCGTGAGGGAACAAACTCAAGGTCAAGCAGCCCCGCGTTTTTCGAAGTCCTGTCGATCGTCTTTTCAATGTCAAGCTCCTCCCCTATCCCCTCTCTCGTAAGAACCCTGAGCTTTCTAAGGGCCATTTTCATGTTCCTGACGTTTAATTCCACCGAATCGTCAAGATCGCGAAACTCTCTTTTGTCCCACACCTTGACGGCCCGCCTCTGCCTGCCTCCGTCCTGCCCTATTCGAACGCCGGCGGGGTTGTAACCGTATGCACCATAGGGAGAAGTGCCGCCCGTGCCTATCCATCTGTTCCCGCCTTGGTGGCGTTTTTTCTGCTTCTCGAAAATCTCCCTCAATCTCTCCATCAATTCTTCAAGCCCGCCCATGGAACGGATCATCTGCTTATCTTCTTCGGAGAGGACGTTCTCAAAATTTTTGCGTAGCCACTCAAGCGGAATCTGCATGAACTGCTCGGTATCGGCGAGCTGAGCCCCTTTGAAGTAAGCGGAAAAAAGCCTGTCGAATCTGTCCAGATGCCGCTCGTCTTTCACCATTACGCAGCGGCTTAGATAGTAAAAATCGGTCGGGTCGTAACCGATCACGTCGCGGTCAAGGGCTTCGAGAAAAGTAAGATACTCTTTTAGGGTGACGGGAAATCCGTCGTTTTTAAGCAGCAGGAAGAAATCAAGAAACATGAACTTACCCCTCCCTTACCTTCTGAATCTTCGCCTAATCGCCTCGAGCATCTCGTAGTCCGCCTCGTTCTTGATAAGTGCACCCGAGTAAGGGGGAAGGCTCTCTTCAATATCCACTCCCGGGAGTTCCCCAGCGGCCACGCGGTCGGCCGCAAGCAGTTTTATCCAGTCTATAAGTTCGCTCGTGGAGGGTTTTTTCTTGAGACCATCAATTTCCCTTACGGAATAAAAGAGGGTGAGCGCGTTATCCATGAGCTTTCGCTCGAGATCGGGGTAATGCACTTTAACTATTTTCTCAAGAGTCTTGCGGTCGGGAAAAGCTATGTAGTGAAAAAAGCACCTTCTCAAAAAGGCATCCGGAAGTTCCTTTTCGTTATTCGAGGTAATTATCACTATGACTCTTTTAACCGCCCTTACGGTTTTTTTGAGCTCGTAGCAATAAAACTCCATCCTGTCGAGCTCCAAAAGAAGATCGTTTGGAAACTCTATGTCCGCCTTGTCTATCTCGTCAATCAGAAGCACTAACTGTTCAGGACTCTCGAAAGCCTCCCAGAGCTTTCCTTTCTTTATGTAGTTCGAGATATCGTTTACCCTCTCGTCTCCGAGCTGCGAGTCGCGAAGCCTGGCGACGGCATCGTATTCGTAGAGGCCCTGCTGCGCGGTTGTGGTGGACTTTATGTGCCAGGTTATAAGTTGCTTTCCAAGAGCTTTTGCGACCTCAAACGCAAGCATGGTCTTGCCCGTTCCCGGTTCGCCCTTAACAAGTAGCGGACGCTCAAGCGTAATGGCCGCATTAACGGCCACGGCTAAGTCGTTTGTGGCTATGTAATCGTTTGTGCCTTTGAACTTCATTTTTCACCCACCCGTAGGGAATCGCAAAAACTTCCCCCTACTTATTGAATACGATTGTCCTGTTTTTGTAAATCAAAATCTCCCGGTTTATATGGGACCAGATCGCGTTTGAAAGAACAAGCTTCTCAAGATCCTGCCCCTTTCTTTTGAGGTCGTCTATCGAATCATCATAGTTAACCTTTATGACGTCCTGCTCTATTATGGGTCCCGAATCTAGCTCCTCGGTTACGTAATGACAGGTTGCTCCGACCACCTTAACCCCTCTTTCATACGCGGAGTGATAAGGGCGCGCACCAGGAAAGGCCGGAAGAAACGAATGATGGATATTCATTATTCTGTTGGGGTAATGCGATACGAAATTCTCGGTAAAAATCTGCATATACCTTGCAAGCACTATGAAATCCACATCGTAGCTGCGAAGAAGTTCAAGCTGCTCTGCCTCCACTTCTTCCTTGTTGTCCCGAACGTTGTCAAACACGTAGAAATCCGCTCCATGAAGACCTGCCACATCCCTGAGATCCGGATGATTGCTTATCACAAGGGGCATCTCAACGTCCCATTCCCTGGCGCGGAGTCTGTAAATTATGTCCGAGAGGCAGTGGGGAAGCTTGGAAACGAAAACCGCCATGCGCGGGATGTCTCCCGTAAAGAAAACCTCGAATTTCATGTCGAGTTTCTTCGCTACTTTCTCGCGGAAAACTTCCTCCGTCTCCTCGCGGGAGAGAGTAAAGCCGTCCATCCCCCACTTGGCACGGATAAAGGTCACCATGTCGTTTGTGTCAACACAATGCTGCAGCGCGTGGATATTACCCCCGTATTCGAATATAAAGTTGGTGACCGCGTGAACAAGACCGGGGCGATCCGGGGAGTGCACTAGCAGAATTGCTTCTTCCTGTTTTTCCGGCATTTTCGATTAAGGTCCGCTTCCTGGTTTTTGCTGGCTTTCGCTTATAAGATTAAGACCAAGGCTCCTTGTAGTAGTAGGTAAAGTTAGCGACCTTCGGCCGCTCCGTCCACCCTTTTTTTCTGTAAAAGCCCCGCAGATACGATGGCTTGTCCTTGCCGTTGGTCACCATCAGACGGTAAACATCCCTTTTCTTACCTTCTTCCATAACTGCTTCGATAAGACGGCTCCCAGCCCCCATTCCGCTTGCCGAAGGACTTACAAACAGGTCCGAGACGTAGCCCTCGTAGCTTCCGAGCATAACGAACGGTACCCAGTGAACGGTGGTAAACCCGAGGACCCTTCCCCCGGAATCACATGCGACGTACATGGTGTGCCCTTCCGGATCTCCGTCTGCTTGAAGTATGAGATCCCGAATCGGAGACGACACTTCCTCAAGTGAAAGGGAGTTCCTTCTCTCAGACCAGCCGATCTCTCTCAGTATCAGGGCCATCGCCTCCGCATCGTCGCCCGTGGCTTTTCTTACGGTGACTTCTTTCAAAGTTCTTCCTGCAACATTATTGTTTTTTCTTTTTTTCTAAGGTTTCAACCAGAGCCCCAAGGCTCTCCAAAACCCCCGGGCTGCGCAGAATTTTCGGAAGTTCCCTGTCAACTTCGGCACAAGCTCCTTCCATATTCGCCACGACCTCGCGGCGAAGAGCCCTTTTAGAGAAGGCGTAACCGGGAATAAGCGACGGACCGTACTGCCCCGCGAACTCAACGCAGTGAGAAAGAAGCGTGTCCGCTTCGTGGCTTTCATCGAAAAAACCGAGTCTGACGGCGTCGCGGGGTTCGTAAAGAAAACCTGTTGTCATGACCTGCTGCGCAATTGCCGTACCCAGCACGTAAAGCACGATCTGGGCTAGCGCCGAAGGAACGGGAAAACCTATGGTGATTTCATTAAGACCGAATCTTGCTACTGAATCAACGCATACCCTGTAATCGCAGCAGAGCGCCAGTATAAGTCCACCCGCTATCGCGTGACCGTTTACCGCAGCCACAACAGGTCTTTCATAAGTAAAGACCCGAAGCAAAGCGCCGCGAAAACGCTCGTACCACTGCCAGATTTCCTCTTCGTCCCCAGCGGTAAAAAGCGAAAGATGGTACTTAAGATCAAGACCGGCGGAAAAAGCCCTCTGAGAAGAGGTAAGCACCACGGGGCTTTCCGTGTGATCGCTCTCAAGCGTCGTGAAAGCCTCTTCAAGATCGCTGAAGAAGCCCTCGCCCATTACGTTCATCGGGTTTGAGTTCATGCGCACGACCGCGACGTCACCAATTCTTTCAATTTCCCAGCTCATAATGTTTCTCAATTCGCCCGAGCGCCGAAATCAGGCCCTTTTGCCCTCCGAGCGGCGGCTCCATGAATCCCTAAGGGAAACCGTCCTGTTAAAAACAGGCGCGCCAGAAGCCGAATCCACGGAATCAAGGATGAAATACCCCTTCCTCTCAAACTGGTAGTTAATCCCCAACGGATTTACCACATTCACAAGAGCCCGTTCTGCCACGCAGTCTTCAAGGACCTGCAGTGAATCGGGATTCAGAAATTCGGTGAATTCCCTCTGCTTGTCGGCCATAGGATTGGGAACGGTAAAAAGTCTGTCGTAGAGTCTTACGGTCACCCTCGAGGCGTTTTTCGCGCAAACCCAGTGTATGGTGCCTCTTACCTTTCTTCCGTCAGGCGCGCTCCCGCCTCTTGTTTCGGGGTCGTATTCACAGTGAACCTCGGTTACCTCTCCGGTCGTCGGGTCGCGCTCAAAACCCACGCACCTCACTATGTAGGCGTAGCGCAGGCGCACTTCGGAACCGGGGGAGAGCCTGTAGAACTTTTTCGGCGGATCCTCCATGAAATCATCCCTTTCAATGAAAAGCTCTTTTGAAAAAGGAACCTTTCTTTTTCCCATGGAGGGATCTTCCGGATTGTTTACCGCTTCGAGCTCCTCTTCTGCGTCTTCGGGATAATTAATTATCACCACCTTCAGCGGGTCAAGCACCGCCATAACCCTCTGCGCCCTCTTGTTAAGATCTTCCCTTACGCTGTGCTCGAGAAGCTCCACGTCTATCATGCTGTCCTGTTTCGTGATACCTATTTTCCGACAGAAATCCCTTATCGACTCAGGGGTGTATCCTCTTCTGCGCAATCCCGAGATCGTGGGCATCCTGGGATCGTCCCACCCGCTTACGTATCCCTCGGAAACCAGCTTCATGAGATTTCTTTTGCTGAGAACCGTGTAGCTGAGGTTGAGCCTCGCGAACTCAATCTGCTGGGAATGATATATGCCGAGCTGGGCGATAAACCAGTCGTAAAGAGGCCGGTGGTCCTCAAACTCAAGAGTGCAGAGCGAATGTGTGATGCCCTCAATGGAGTCGCTCTGTCCGTGGGCCCAGTCATACATCGGATAAATGGACCAGTAATCCCCGGTGCGGGCATGGGGCTTCTTCATTATCCGGTACATGACCGGGTCGCGCATGTTCATATTGCCCGAGGCCATGTCTATTTTCGCCCGAAGCACGTACTGTCCATCGTCGTAATCCCCGTCTCTCATAGCCCGGAAAAGCTTCAGGTTCTCCTCAACAGATCTCTCCCTAGAAGGGCTCTCCCTGCCGGGTTCCGAAAGCGTTCCCCGGTATTCTCTTATTTCCTCAGCACTCAGGTCGTCCACGTAGGCCTTCCCCTCGCTTATCAGTCCAAGGGCGTATTCATAGAGCTGCTCGAAATAATCAGAGGCGTAATAGATCCTATCCTCCCAGTCAAACCCGAGCCATCTGACGTCTTCCTTGATAGCCTCTTCATATGTTACGTCTTCCTTTGAGGGATTGGTGTCGTCAAAGCGCAGGTTGCATGTTCCGGCAAATTCCTCGGCTATACCGAAATTAAGACATATGGATTTCGCATGGCCTATATGGAGATAGCCGTTGGGCTCGGGAGGAAAACGGGTAACGGGCTTTGCGATACCGCCCTGAAGATCGCTTCTTATCTTGGTTCTTATGAAATCTTCGGATTCCGGAGATCCGTCTTTGTCCGTCTTCGATTTCATGGTTATGCGCGATAACACCCACAGAACAAGAGGATGAAGTTCCAAGTTGCGGACACTAGGTGGCCCTCTTTTTCCTTCCGGGCGGTTCCACGCGGCAGGGAAAACCGCACTATTTCCATTTTATGTTGCACCCGATGCTCGGAATCTGTTCCCATTCGATTGTCTGGCCCGCTATAATGGAGTCGAGTGCCATACGCATATCCTTTCCGGTAACCGGTTTTCCGTTTCCGGGTCTTGAGTCGTCAAACTGCCCCCTGTATATGCATTTCAGGTCGCGGTCGTAAACGAAAAAGTCGGGGGTGCAGGCAGCATCATAGACCTTGGCGATCTCCTGCGTCTCATCGAACAGATAGGGAAACGAGTATCCCTTTTCCTCTGCAACTTCCTTCATTCTCTCGGGAGAATCATCAGGATAGTTCTCAATGTCGTTTGAATTTATCGCTATGAAGGAAACTCCCTTGGAAATGTACTCATCGGCAACTTCCACCAGCCCATCCTGCAGGTGCTTTACGTAAGGACAATGGTTGCATATAAACATAAGCACCGTGGCAACATCCGACTTGAGATCGCCAAGCGACAGTTCGCTACCGCTTACAGCATCCGGCAACCGGAAGTCGGGAGCCTCGCTCCCCAAGGGAATCATCGTCGATAGAGTCTTAACCATTTTTATCTTCTCCTAGTTCTTAGGCTATTAGTCAGTGAAACCGATCTGCTTGTGTGAACCATCGCAAAACGGCTTGTTCTCAGAAGCCCCGCAGCGGCAGAGATAATAAGGATCATCCCCCGAGAGCCCCGAATCATCCTCAACGCAAAGTTCAATATCTCCGCAAACCTCGTAGGGGCCGTTTTTAAGCGACCTTATAACCGCGTCCCCTTCCTTGGCGGGAGCAGAAGATTCGCCAGACGGAAGACTGCTCTTAAACCCCGCCCCCCTGTGCGAACCGTCGCAAAACGGCTTGTTTCCAGAGGTCCCGCAACGGCAAAGAGCGGTTTTCTTTTTTATCGCAAGTCCGTTCCCTTCCCCGTCTTCAAGCAACTCGAGGTCGCTTACAATCAGGGGACCGTCATCCATGATCTCTATTTTGATTTTTTCACTCATATCGGGCCCATTGGTTAAGGTAATTCGCCCACTCGGACAGCCGCCGTTTATGTCTGAGTTTACATTTTTTCGACAATCATTGCTATACCCATACCGCCTCCCATGCACAGAGAAACCATTCCGTACCCGCCGGGGCGGACGTTTTCAAATTCATGAAGAAGTTTTACGAGCAGCACCGCCCCCGTGGCCCCCACCGGGTGCCCGAGCGCTATGGCTCCGCCGTTTATGTTCAGTTTCTCCTCCGCAATGGGAAAATCGCTCAGTACGGCAAGGGACTGCGCCGCGAAGGCTTCGTTGAGTTCAACCAGATCGATATCGTCGATTCCGAGCCCGGCTTTGTCAAGAGCCATGCGCATTGCGGGAACCGGACCGATCCCCATGATCGCAGGGTCAACACCGGAGATTGCGTAGGACTTAATCGACCCAAGCGGATTCAGGCCCAGTTTTTCCGCTTTGCTCTCAGACGTAACGATCAAGGCGGCGGCTCCGTCGTTAATGCCCGATGAGTTTGCCGCGGTTACCGTGCCGTCTTTCTTGAAAACCGGTCTTAACTTCGAGATATTCTCAAGCGTAACATCCGGCCTCGGATGCTCGTCAGTGTCAAACTGAACGGAACTGCCCCTTCGCCCGGGAACAGACACCGGAACTATCTGGGAGGTGAATTTCCCGCTCTCCATCGCGGCTTTGGCTTTCATCTGGCTTGAGTAAGCGAACTCGTCCTGGCGCTCCCTTGATATTTCATATCTCTCCGCAAGGTTCTCCGCCGTAACGCCCATGTGGTAATCGTTAAACGCATCCATGAGCCCGTCACACAGAATTCCGTCCACAAGCTCATCGGAAGGCGTTGACATCTTGTATCCCCACCTGGCTTTCCGAAGATAGAAGGGAGCCACGCTCATGCTTTCCATCCCTCCTGCCACAATGCATTCGCAGTCGCCGGACTTTATGGCCTGGGCTGCATTCACGACGGACTGAAGGCCCGAACCACAGACCCTGTTAATGGTAATCGCGGGGGTCTCAGCCTTTAATCCGGAATTAATCGATATCTGCCTCGCCGGATTCTGCCCTTGTCCCGCTCCCAGTATGTTGCCCATTATGCAGTCATCCACCTGTTCGGGCGGCAGGGACGCCCTGTTTATAATCTCCTTTAAGACCGCCGTCCCTAGATCAACCGCGGAGACATCCTTAAGCGTTCCTCCGAACGTCCCTATCGCGGTTCTAAGTGGCTCTGAAAGCACGACTTTTTCCATTGCTACTCTCCTTTGAACTCAGCCGTTCTCTTCTCAACAAACGCACTCATTCCCTCAACCCTGTCATAGGAATCAAAACACTGAAATCCCGTTTCCATCTCGTATGCAAGTCCTTCAGAAAGTCCCGTCTCGGATCCCTGATTTATCGCTTTTTTGGCGTAACTGACGGCAAGCGGACTGTTGCGCGCGATCTGCTGGGCTATTTTCATAACCTCATCCATAAGTTCTCCCTGCTCTACAACCTTATCCACAAGCCCAAGGGCAAGCGCTTCAGCGGCGGTGATCATCTCCCCGGTAAAAATCAGTTTCTTGGTTCTTCCAGGTCCTATAAGCTTGGTTGATCTCTGGGTTCCTCCCCAGCAGGGAAAGAGACCTAGCTTGGTTTCGGGAAAACCCACGCGGGCATTTTCAGAGGCGACTCTTATATCGCATCCAAGCGCAAGTTCAAGTCCTCCTCCCAAGGCGTATCCGTTTATCGCGGCTATAACAGGAAAAGATGCCTGCTCCAGATAATCAAAAGCCCCTCTTCCCAAGGCACAGTAATCCTTGAAGTCGTCCGCTGTCATCTGACTCATCTGCCTTACGTCGGCCCCGGCGACAAAAGCCTTTCCTCCGGCTCCGGTCACAATCAGCACCTTAATGTTCTCAGCGGGCAACTTTTCGGTCACAAAGTCTTTGAGCTGTCCTATGGTTTCGCCATTTAGGACATTCATAGACCTCTCTTTGTTAATCGTCAACACTCCCACGCCGTCATCAGTGCTTTCAAACAAAAGATCCTTGTACATTTATGCCTCCTTTACTTTCTGCCGTATTCAAAAAAGCCTTTTCCAGTCTTTCTGCCCAGATTCCCCGCCCTCACCATTTCCTTAAGCAGGGGAGCGGGTCTGAATTTCTGGTCTCCATATTCTGTGTAGAGAACGTCAAGTACGCTCAGGGTGACGTCAAGCCCTATAAGATCCGCAAGCGCAAGCGGCCCTATGGGATGATTTGCTCCGAGTTTCATGGCATTATCAATCTCTGCCGCCGTGGCAATCCCTTCATCAAGGGTGAAAATCGCTTCGTTTATCATCGGCAGCAGAATCCTATTTACAACGAATCCAGCCCTGTCTTTTGCCATAATCGGATATTTATCAAGACTCCGCGCAAATTCCATCGTCTCCTCAAGGATCTCAGGCGATGTTTTAGCAGTATTGATTACTTCAACCAGTTTCATTATCGGTGCGGGATTAAAAAAGTGCATTCCAACAACTTTTTCAGGCCTAGAGGTGTTCATGGCAAGCTCCGTAACTGAGAGAGTTGATGTGTTAGTGGCAATAATGGTGTCTTCTCCGGCGTTCTCCTCGATCTTGGCAAAAACCGCCTTTTTAAGATCCATATCCTCGCTTGCGGCCTCAATCACGATATCCGCACCGCTGAAATCACCGTAGTCTTCGGTCGGGTGAATCTTTGAGACGATGAGGGTGACCTGCTCCTTGTCGATTTTGCCTCTTCGGGCCAGTCTGCCAAGACTTTTTTCTATTTTTGCGACCGCATCCTCCGCAATATCCTTTTCAATATCCAAAAGAACGACGTTTTTTCCCGCTGAGGCGACAAGCTCCGCTATGCCTGAACCCATAGTGCCAGCCCCCACGATACCTACAGTGTTTATGTTTGACTCGGACATGCTTTTCTCCTGACTCATAACTGATTATGAACCCTGAATTATAACAGCTTAGAGCGACTCGGAAAGAACCTGCCTGGCGATAACGATCCTCTGTATCTCAGAGGTTCCTTCATATATCTCCGTTATCTTGGCGTCGCGGAAATGCCGTTCCACCGGATAATCGGTCGTATATCCATTTCCTCCGTGTATCTGAATGCCCTTGGTCGCCACCCACATCGCTGTCTCAGAAGCGTAGAGCTTAGCCATGGATGAGTGCTTGGCGTATTTTTCTCCGCGATCTTTCATCAAGGCCGCCTTGCAGGTAAGCAACCTCGAGGCCTCGATCCTAGTCGCCATGTCGGCAAGCATGAACTGTATCCCCTGAAAATCTGAGATCTTCTTGCCGAAAGCCCCCCTTTCCAGAGAATACCGCGTTGAGGAATCGAGAACCGCTTGCGCTATCCCCACGGCCTGGGCCGCGACCCCTATTCTTCCCGCATCAAGAGTTTTCATGGCGACCTTAAAACCTCCTTCCTCTTTGCCAAGAACCCGGCTCGCCGGCACCTCGCAGTTCTCAAAGACAATCTGCGAGGTGCTCGTCCCCTTTATTCCGAGCTTGCTTTCCGATTTTCCAAGAGAGATTCCGGGAGCATCAAGATCAATGATAAATGCCGTGATCCCACTGCTTCGTTTCCTTTTATCGGTCTTTGCGAAAACCACGGCGACTTCCGCCTCGCGACCGTTCGTAATCCAGCTTTTCGTTCCGTTAAGAATGTAAACCCCGCCTTTTTTCACGGCGCTTGTCTTTATGGCTGCCGCATCCGAACCCGACTCGGGTTCGCTAAGAGCGAAGCACCCTATGGCCCCCCGGCACATCCGCGACAGATATTCTTCTTTTTGCTCCTCGGTGCCGAAATCAATAATCGGAGCGCACGCAAGGGAATTATGAGCCATAACTATCGTCCCGGTTGAAGCACACGCCCGTGATATCTCCTCAATGGCGATTACGTATGAGAGGTAGTCAAGACCGCTTCCTCCGTAGCGCTCTTCAATGAAATGGCCCATAAAACCAAGATCGAACAGTTTTTCCACGATCTCCGAGGGGAAAGTGCTGGTTTTGTCAATTTCGGAGGCAACCGGCCTGATTTCCTTTTCGGCAAACTCCGAGACGAGATTTTTAATTAAACGCTGCTCTTGCGTAAGAGCCGAAGCGAGCATGGTGTGCGATTCCCTATTTTAGGATTTGGGTATGCAGAAATTTTAATTCACCCCTCTCTAAAAGGCAAAAACGTGTGTTTTTCAATTTGTACAGTCAGGGTGCCCAGTGCGGTTTGTTACTTGCCAATCCTGTTCAGTGAGCCCCCGGGTGCCGTTTTGGTGAACTATCCTTCTCACCCTGATAACCGCTTCCCAGAGAAGGCAGGACGCCCATTCAAGTCGAACTTCATAAGAAGCGGCGGCAGGAGAAGGAAATCGGCTATTAGGGCTAAAGCGATTACAAGCGCTGTGAGCTTGCCCATCGCTGAATTGAGTTCGAAATTGGAAAAACTCACCACGATAAAGCCTGCCACAAGCACAAGCGAGGTCGTAAGCAGTGCCTGACCCACGGTTCGGAAGGCAGTCAGTACCGCGTCAGAAGAGGTGGAACCGAGTTCGCGTCGGGTCCGCTGGTACCTGCTGAGGAAGTGAACAGTATCGTCGACCACGATACCCAGCGTCATGGCCGTTACCATCGAAAGGGATACTCCCACTTGTCCGACTGTGAGACCCCATATGCCGAAGCCCAATGCCCCCGGAGTCAGGTTTGGGACCATGCTCGTGATTCCGAGTCGCCATGATCGCAGTGCGAAGATGAGGATGAAGGAAATTCCAATGAGGGCAAGTGTGGTTCCGACTAGCATGGAGATGATATTTCGGCGGCCGAGATTGGCGAACATCAACGTGGTGCCGGCACTCACCTGACCGGAGATATTCGGCGCGTGGCCTGCGAGCCATTGCCGCGCGCGCTGATCAAGCGCGATCACTTCGTTTGATGAGAGCGTCTGCGTCCTCACTACCATCCGGGTAGCTGACTTGCTAACGTCGATCTGATTGTTGAGATCAAAACCATAGGGTAGAGAGATCTCGTAGAGAAGCAAATACTGCGCGGCAAGCTCCCGGTTTGCGGGCAGCCGGTAATAGGCCGGATCGTCTCCGTTCATGCTCTTGTTTAGCCGTCGGAAGGTATCGGTGATGACGCCTACATGTATCGTTTCAGGTTGCTCCTTGTACCACTCGGCAAACGCTTCGACGTCGGAGAGATACGCCGGGTCGCTGATCCCACCCGGGGAGTGCGATGGGAGCGAGTACTCCATAGCATATAAACCGGTGAGGTTGTTAACGATGAATTCAGAGTCTTTTCGGAATTCGATGCTCTCGTCAAAGTAGTGGAGGAAGACGTCGTTTAGCTCGTTCTGGGAAATCGATGCCACAAGCACTACCACGATCAGCACGGAACCCCAGAGCAACTGGCGGCTTCGGCGTATCACGAACTTGCCGAACATGACTATCAGGGAATTCTCTCGAGGCAGGGATGCGCGTACCCGAACCGGCAGCAGCGAGAGCAACGCCGGCAGAAAAGTTACGGAGAGTACGAACGCTGCACCTACCCCAAATGCAACGAAGGTACCCAGATGGCGGAAGGGAGGCGAATCGGAGAAGTTCAAGCTCAAAAAGCCGAGCGTGGTTGTCAGGCTCGACAGGAAGACCGGCTGAAGGTTCACCCGGATCGACTCGACAATCGCATCCCGCCTAGTCCTGCTGCCGCGATTCTCAGACGTGCCGGACACCGCATCATGCATGTAGTTGACAACGGCGGAATAAATGTGGACGCAGTTGGCAATAGCCACCGTCAGCACGACGACCGGGGAGACCGCCGAAGGTGATGTCATTGGAAGTCCTACCCAGCCTCCGATGCCCACAGCGGTCATTACCGACATCGTCACGACGAGCATTATTGCGAACGTTCCAGAAAATCCCCGCGTCAGCAGCAGCAGCATGAACGCCATTGCCAAGAAACTCACCGGGATAAGCGTCCTAAGGTCGTCCAGCGACACATCCATAAAGGCCTGGTTAAAAATCACCATTCCAGCCAATCGTACATCAATGCCAGGGAAACGCTCCCGAAACTCATTCGCAAGTTTCCGCGAGTGCTCAGCAACCTCCGCACCTTCGCGCATCTGGTCCTCGCCCGGCAACTGCAATGTGACGTTTACTCCCGAAACACCGCCGTCACGTGCCAGCAGGCGCCCCGCGAGAGCCGGTTCCGCCAAGGCGATTTCGCGAATCCGTGACCGTTCTTCAGCATTGCTGAAAGCACTCTCGTCCACAAGTTCACGCACCAATATCTCGTCGCCGTCGGCTTCGGTATGCTGAAAGTTGGTAATGGAATCGACACGGCTTGCGAATGGGGTCTGCCAAGCCCGTTCGGTGAGCCACTCTGTAGCTTTAAGTGCGAGAGCCGACGTGGCGTCCCGGTCCTCCGGCACGATGGCGAAAAAGACGTTGTCGCTCTTGCCGTACATGTCCTCCATCTCCTGGTACTCCAGAAGCTGAGGATTGTTTTTGGAAAAGTAGACGCGGTGGTCGGTCGAAAATTCAAGCAACAACGTGCCGCTTGTTGCAATCCCGGTCAAGACAATGGCGGCGACTATGATCGGCCACCGGTGCATGATGGCCCAGTTACCCAGCTGCGACTCTATCTCTCTCAGCAATTTCATTATTGCCAAAACAGGGAATTTGACTTGCGCCCAGGACTAAGGGTCACGTCCCCTCTTTCTGGGTAATGGGATGTAGGAATGGTCGACGACATAGGTGTTCCACCGTTTTTTATGGGCCTGATGAATCCAACTTACGGAAACTCTCCGTTCGTTGCCTAGTGTGCTCGCCCAATTTCAGCTGCAGTCACTCCGGCGGACGGCAAACCGGACTGGGCAGTCAAGAAATTCTCTACCGTATCCGCTTTAGCGCTGTCTTGGTAAAGTCCTTGGCGTCGAGGTCGGTCCCGAACTTGTAGTCTGACCATAGCAGCACGGTACTCTTGCCCGTCAGAAGGTTTGTCATCGTTACAGTGCTGCTCCGCCAAAATCGATCAAGGTATTTTGCATAGCCCTCCACGACCATCGTCTTGAGGTGCTCATCCCTGCGGTCGAAGTAGTGGACCTGAATTGTTCGAAGTTCCTCGCGGTCGAGCCAAACCACCTGGCGTGAGTACCCGGAATCCTGGCTTTTCGGGATACGCTCCAGAACCAGGCACTTGAGATCACCGCAGGGCTCTTCGCGGATGAACCGGTGAGTAAATTTCCCGACCTCAACCGCTCCCATGTCCTCGTAGGAGAATTCGCTACCCATGAAAGAGCCGGATTGTTTCGAAGCGCTGATGCCTTTCACCCGCTTAAGGGCGGGAAGATAGAGCCACTGTTTGTCCGGGCCGGTCTTGTGGGCGTGGACGAGAAAGGCGGTTCCTTTGACATCCCGCGGGTGGTCAAATACAAACAAGGTTCGATCGCCGTCCTCCTGGGCTTCCATGACCTTGAGGCGGAGTGAGCGCTGGGTTTCTTTCCCCTGTTTGTTACGTAGCGTCATGGTCAGGCTTGCGGTAAAATTACCGAAACCCTTCTGGCGCTCCCGGGATTCGGTCGCAATTCTGAGACCTGCCTCCTCAGCGGTACCGCTAAGGAGATCTGAATACGACTCAGCTGGCCAGAAACAAATTGCAAGAAAGCTCCCAAGTACCGCAAGTATTACGCGTGGGATTGAAAACCGAATCATTGGTTCCTCCTGCTAATGGATATAAACAAAACCGGAGATATAGTCAAATCTGGTGTATTGGGGCATGGCCAGGCGAGGCACTGGTTCCTGATTTCACCTCGATTCCATTTTTGAATCTCACTCCAGATTATTACTTAATCAGATTCGCTTAGTTTTCTCCAGTTATTTTTCGCGCACATCCCCAGCTTAAATATCACGTGCAGCAACCCTGAGAACTCAGGCATTTTTTGCCTTTCCCGATCCCGAGCCTTGTCGTCCCGAAGGCAGACTCAATCGGATTCGTTGTCCCCGCGCTTCTTCAATGTTTGTCGGGGAAGTCATAGAATGCCTTCAGTCCATTCCTGTCTTTCTCAAGACACCGTGTTGCGTTCGGACCCTGATCCGACTCAGAAACTGTAGGCCAGATTGATCTTTACGTAGCTGTCGCGCCGCACATAGTATATGAAGTCCTCTTCGTCGATATCCAGGAAAGCTGAGGTCTCAATATGCAGCAACCAGTTGTCCGAAGAAAGGCGGCGCTTGAACTCGCCTGCGACGACGCGACTGCTTTTGTTTAGGGAGCCCAAAACGCTGAGGACAAATTCGGTGCTCTGCGGATCGTTCAATCCGAGACGCGCGGCAATGAACACGTCGTTCTCGAATGCATTGGTTGCCCAGCGGCCACGCCCATCGTAAGCCCATTCGGCAAACAGGACTAGGTCAGAGTTCGAACCCAATATGGAATAGAGCGTGTACTCGCTACCCAGGATAAAAGCTATGTAGTCCTCTTCCTCTAAAGTATTGAGGTGTTGAATGTACCTGCTGTTCCTTGCGCCGGCGCGGTAGATTCCTTCCAGCTTGAGCAGCAGGGAACCCCTTGTAAGCTGGGCATCCACACCGAATTGGCGAATCTTCTCGTAATGCGGAGCCAGAACCAGTCCAGAGTCGAGAAATATCGGCAAAAGGGTGGGCTCTCGGTTCGTACCGTTGAACAGGCTGAGACCAATCTCGAGCGGTCCTAATGAGCCGCTGTACCGGCTGGCAAGATCAATATGCCACTTTTTCGCGCCGGATTCGTATGAAATCATGTCCTGATCTACAATGAACTCATACCGCTGGCGACCACGCGAACCCGGATAGATGCGCGCACGGTGCCATGTCATCGCGAACAATTCCAGTGCTCCCCAGTCACCCGACCAGGTGAAATGAGCCATTGGCTGACCCATCTTTATCTTTTCGTTCGGGTGTTCAATAACATCGGTCTGATTGATAATATCCACCAGGGAACGCAATTCCACGACGCCCCAAAACACCCGATCGATGCCCAGACGCAATTCCCATTCGCCGTCGCCAATATCGCCGTACATCAGCAGATAGGCCTCACGGAAATCACCATACGTGCGGTCCGGGTCCCCGGCATCGTACCGCAAAAAGGGAGTTACCGTTATGCTTGTGCCTTCGTCGTTCTCAACATAGAACGTTGTCTCAAGCGCAAGGCCGCCCGCATACGAACGCTGGTCAGGATACGCAGCATCTTGGGGATACAGCCAAGCCTCCGTCGAGAGGCGCCCGGAGATATCAACCTCGTCGATTAAGCCGGCCGGGTACGCTACGGTCGGAAGCACCGAAACAAGCATCCCCAGCACCACCGCTAAAATCGCTGGGACGATTGAAGCCGGAGCGCTCTTGCCGCTCTCACCGGGTGCGGTGAACGGATTTTTGAGAATCCGGTGCTGGGTCTTTTCAAACAACATGATGGTAGTGCATAAGCCACATTTTATTTCAGAATATAGTAACCTAAATTTTCACGTTCCAAGCCTTGAACCAGAATTATATTCAAATCTGGTTTTGCTGAGGTTCTGAAAAAAGCGGGGCCGGTGACCCAAAGAATGTTTTTGACCCATTGACGGAGATTGGATAAGATAGTCTCCCAAAATTCAGAAGAAGAATCAGAAGGTGATAAGGAATCTTTCATATAGAAGATTCTACAGAGGGAAACACAAATGGCAGATGACTCCGATAACCCAGTTTCAAGTGCAGCTCAGCCGGATGATATTTTGGAAAGGCTGTCGAAGTACCGCAGAAGCCAGGGGATGAGCAAGGAAGAGTACGCCAACACGGTAACGGCGTTTTATAACCTCATTACCGACTTTTGCGAGCGTGGATGGGGACAGTCGATTCACTTCGCAGTGATGGAGCCGGGGATGTCTTTCGAGGAATCCATTGTCAACCATGAGTATTTTCTGGGCGAAGCCATTGGATTGAGACCGGGCATGAAGGTGCTGGATGTCGGGTGCGGAGTGGGCGGACCCCAACGCTCCATCGCAAGAAAGTTCGGCGCTTCGATCGTGGGCCTCAATATCAACAAATATCAGCTCGGGAAGTGCTCCGTGTACAACAGCGAGGCTGGACTGGACCATCTCTGCAGCGTCCTGCACGGCGATTTCCTGAATATACCGGCGGAAGACGGAAGCTTTGACGCGGCTTACCATATCGAGGCCTTGTGTCATGCGCCGGATAAAGCCGCGGCCTATGCTGAGATATTCCGTGTATTGCGGCCCGGCGCGACTTTCGTCGGCTACGACGTGTGCACGACCCCGCTTTACGACGGCGGAAATCCTAAGCACCGGGAACTCAAGGAAATAAACGAGTACGTCTCCGCTCTTCCTGAAATCGCTTCATTCACGGAGGTAGACGACAGCCTGCGGGCAGCCGGTTTCGAACTCATCGAGGCGCGTGACCGCGCTCTTGACGCCGACCCCAAGACGCCGTGGTATCAACCGCTGGAAGGGGGCAGCCTGAATCTGAGAAGTTTCTTGAGAACGGCCTTTGCCCGCAAAATCGCCTCGACGGTTCTGCCAGTTCTGGAAGGCGTGCGCGCCGTACCCAAGGGGTCATCCGAGGCGCGGAAAATTATCAATGTCGTGGCCGACAGCCTCGTGGCCGCAGGACGTCTGGGAATTGTTACGCCCATGTACTACCACAAGGCTCGCAAACCGGGCTGATCCGTAGAGCAATCGGTACAACTCGAGCACGATACGTACAGACGGCGACCGTAATCACCCCGAATGAACTCCGAAGAGAACTCTATCAATAAATGCCAGGAAGAATCCGGTATTTGACCCGTGCCTGATATTCCGCCCACTTTTCGGCACCGTATTTCTCGGCACAATACACATCGTCAAAACGTTGACGAAAGGTAAAAAACGTTACGACGAAGACAAAGTAGGTCCACGCCCAAGGATTGGTAAAGTAGCCGAATGCCAGGGCAATTGAAAGACCAAGGAAACCTTCGCCCAAGTAGTTGAAGTGGCGAGCGGCACCCCAGAAGCCACTGCACAGGATCTTGCGGTCTCCAGCCTGGATGTACTCAGGTTCGAAGATCCCGAGAAATTTGCGGTCGGGCCATCGCTTAAATGTATATTTCTGCATGTTGGCGCCGCGCGAGATGCCCCACCCGAACAGGAACAGCGCAGTCGTTCCGATTAGCCAGAAATATGTCCATCCCGACGAAAATCCGGGAGACGGATAAGCGGCCATGCCCCACAACGGGAGGATGAACAGCCACCCGTAGATCACGAGGCCTCCCCAGAACATTTTGAAGCCGATGCCCTCATGTATCAGATCGTAGGTATATAGCTGGACGCGCTCAAAGATAAAGTAATCCAGTATGTAGTATGTGTAGAATGCCGCATACAGGAAAACGCCCGGATTATAGTTCTCGCCAAAGATTTCGTAGTTGTACGCAGCCCCGGACAAGGCGTTGAGTGCCAGCATCGTCCCACCGACGACATAGAAATACATCTTTATATCGAAGCGCTCGTTAAAGAACGATATCTCCTGCGCCCGCCCGTCCCAAAGCGCCAGAAGCGGGTTCTTTATCTTGCCTTCCGGCTGGCTGAAGACCGCTATGATCGCAAAAATTGCGGTGAAGACTGTTCCGCCGACCACGGCATAGATCGAGGACCGGTAGAACCACTCACGCGGCATCCCGGTGAGCTCGAAAGCCCACACGATCAGCGCAACTGCAAACACCACGATACCGTTTAGCCGGTAATTACGGGGTTTACCGGTCTGCGGATTAATAACGTAGCCGGGAACCCGCTTTCCGGGCAGTATAAGCTGCGCCAGGAAAAACACGGCGAAAATCACCAGCGGGGTGAAAAACCCCGCAATCGCTTCCGTACGGGAAAGCTCGAAAAGGTGGCCAATACCAAGCCATTCAATCATAACCAAATCCTCCTTCCTTCAGTAACGTGGTCACTTATGGATATGGACACAGAGAAGATCAGTAACGCACAACACTGGAATTTTAATAATATTCGTAGCATATAGATTATATATCATGTTATATAGAAGGGTAGTGCTTGGAATTTTTCGCAAATTCAAGTCTTCGGCATTTCTTGTTCAACACATGCCAGATTTGACTATATCCCAGTTGGACTATACAGTTGTTAGTATCACGAACTATGATTGTAGGCTTTACAACTTCTCTGTAATCATTACCGCGCCACAGATTGAAGGAGGCGCCGGCTGATGAATGATCCTATTGAGAGCCAGCCACTGAGCTTGCTCGACGAGTTCATACTGATGCTCCTCGATGAGGAGAGTGGCTACTTTTACCAAATAGCCGCCCACAAAATGAACTGCGCTATTATCGGTGCGGCACTTGCGGAACTCTCTCTGCTTTCCCGTATCGACACGGACGCCGAGTCTCTTCTCCTTCTGGACCCAACGGAAACGGGCAACCCAAGCTTGGACCTAATTCTTAAGGAAATCGTCGATGAGCCAGTTCAGCACAACGCCCAATTCTGGATTGAGAAGCTCATCCACCATGCGGAAACGATCACTGATTTGACTTTAGATAATCTGCTTAATCTGGGAATTCTGGAACATCACCAGGGTGATTTCTGGACAGTGGCAGCTGGCAAACTATACGCGGATGCAAGCGGCGACGATGAAGATGCAAGTTTAAGTCAGTTCATCAGAACCAGAATCGGCAAAGACATCTTTTCAGACGACATTCCACATCCGCGAGATATTATCATCATCTGCCTGATCGAAACATGCGATATTTTTCCCCTCATGTTTAAACTCGACAAAAAGACGGAAGAACGGATCGAGCTTATCTGCAGAATGGACCTCATCGGCCGTTCAATAGCGGACGCGGTCGCAGAAAACATCAATAATCCGCTGCTTACAGCTTCTCATCATGGCAAAAAAATCCCGCGCGTCTCACTTCATCGGATAATGTTCAACCCATATACTCGTACTGGAAACCTTCCAGCACTTTTTGCAGATTTGACAAAGCAGTACGGTCCAGTCTTTGAGGTCTCCCTTCCTTTCTCAAAGCCAAATATTTTTATTTCCGGACCAGAAGTAAACTACTGGGTACGGCGACACGGACGGAAGTACCTGACATCCAAGAACCTCTTTGGCGAATTTGAGAAAGTGTATGGGGCGGTAGGCATATTACCTGCCCTGGATGGCGCAGATCATTTCCGGTACCGGAAAACCATGACTCCAGCATACTCCCGCGGGAGACTGGAAGAGCAGCTGGATCTGGCCTACAGCAAGGCTCGGGAATTTATGGCAGATTGGAAAGTGGGCGAAAGCTATCCTGCAAGGGATCTGTGCCGAAAAATGATTAACGCTCAGACGTCACCTTTAATGATGAACATTGATACGCAGGATATCATGGATGATATAATTGCCTACAAGGAGCGGGCGCTCAGCACCCATCTCTTAAACATTCTGCCAAAATTCATGTTGAAAACACCGGGAATGAAACGCAAGGCCAAGGCAATAGGCACTTTGATGGAGCGGGTGCAAAATGTCCATACAGCGGCCCAACGGGCCGGTTGTCCGCGAAACTTTGTAGATGATCTGCTAAGCCTCAATGCGAACTACCCGCTATTGATGCCCGAATCGAATCTGAGTTTCGCTCTATCAGCAGTGGTGCTTGCCAGCATGTACCTGGGTGACGGCTTTAACTTCGCCCTTTATGCCATGGCGTCACACCCTGAGCTTTACGAAAAAATTAGAAGTGAGGCCGACGCACTGTTTTCAAATGGTGATCCAACTGGCAAAGACTTAACTCCTGCCAATATGGAGATCACCGATCGCTTCATCAATGAATGCCTTCGTGTGTACCCGATTGTTCCAATGTCCATGCGTGGCGTTGTGAATACGTTCACGATTGATGGCTACGAAATACCGCAGGGGGCCAGAATAAACATTGCACAAACCGCCCCGCACTATATGGAAGATTGCTTTCCGGATCCCTTTTCATTTGACATCGACCGCTACCTGCCGCCCCGCAATGAGCATAGAAACCCCGGATACGCCCCATACGGACTGGGCCCGCACACGTGCCTCGGCGCCCGATGGATGACACTTCATATGGCTGTTAACCTGCTGATCATATCGCATTACTTTACTCTTCGGGTACACCCCGAAAACTATAAACTTGGAATCACCGCGTTTCCATCAATGAAGCCGGACAACAAGCTTAAATTTCATATCGCCGAGCAGAAGCACGAACTGCCCACCTGATGTGCCATAATCCCTGAATACGTTGACGCAGCGGGGGTCGAATTTCAGCTTTCTAGGGCTTCCTCCTAATGTCTGTTCACCCTTGTTTTACACCCGGCTGACCGGGTGCTATAATGGGCAAGCACATTAAGAGGCCATGGTATCGGTTATGAATGAAACGGAGGACACTGGAAAAATGAGAAAGGTTGCAATTATCGGTGGTGGAGTATCCGGGCTGGGGGTGGCTTGGGCCCTGGACCGACACCCTGATCTGTTCGAGTTCCGAATCTTTGAAGCCCAGTCTCAGCTTGGCGGCAATGCCATAACAGCTGACATGCCTCAAGAAGATGGGACCTCGATCCCGTTCGATATTTCCGTCACCGCGTGCATTCCATCGGCATACCACCATATGGTGCTGTTCCTGGAGCAGCACGGCATTGATCTGTTAGACACAAAATTCAACTACAGCGTTAAGTACCGTGGCGAAATCTATGCACACGATTTCGACTCAGACATCAGGAGCCAGCTGCAACCGGAAATTGCCAAGTTCCAGAAACTCCTGAAGCGTCTCAAATGGTTCGGTCGACTTAACCACTCCAGATCCCGATTGCTCAATGCTCTCAATCCATTCAACTACATCAGCATGGGTGCGGTTCTTAACTGGGGCAGGTTCTCCGGAGACTTCAGGTACAAGGTTCTGAAGCCGATGTTCGTCAATTTTCTGATGGCAACAAACGTGTTCGACATGCCCGCGTCCCTGTTTGCCCGGTATCTGGAGTTCTTTGATATAGAAACCTCAACACCAATGCAAACATGGGAGATGGGCACACGGCGCATATACGAGGAAATGTCAGCCGGATTTCGGGACAAGATATACCTGAACAGGCCCGTGAAGAAAGTGTATCGGCGTGCATCCGGTGTGGTCATTGAAGATGAAAATGGAACCACGGAGACATTTGACGATGTGGTCTTTGCGTGCAACGCGAACCAGACATTGATGATTCTGGACAATCCGACCTTACTGGAGAGTTTTCTTCTTTCTTCGATTCGTTACGAGAGCGAATTGCACAACCATACGATTGTCCATTCGGATGCCTCAGTTCTCCCGGACAACGCTGTCAAGCCCCTCGAAACCCGGAGCAACCACATTGAACAGTACGGTGTGAGACCCGATAACTATGAAATTACCTACATCATGCACAACCAACAACCCTGGGCAAATAAATCGGACAAGCCATGCCTGGTGACCTACAACCCGATCAGTCGTATCAACGAAGAAAAAATCGTAAAGAAATGGTGGTTTCAGCATATCGTACACGATGTGTTTCACGTAGCTTTTCTGGTTAATCTGTTTGGTTTCGTTCAGGGCAGGAAAAGAACCTGGCACTGTGGTGCTCATACTCTGATCAACAGTCAAGAGACATGTTTTGTTTCCGGCCTCGTTACGGCAAGACAACTTGGAGCAGACTATCCGTTTCAGGATTCCGAAGCGAGGAAGTGGTTTAACTTCTACGGACGTATGATGTACGGATGGCGCCTCAGAAAGGCGTAAAACAGCCCCGGCAAGTCGTCAGTAGTCGTCATCGTCATCGTCGGATTCATTGAGGTTATCGAGGGCCTCGACCGCTTCGATGTGCAGTATCCGTTCGTAAGCGTCCTTCGCCGGTAACCCGATGGAGCGCATCAGCAGATTCCGCGCCTTCTCCTGGTATTTAAAATCTTCCAGCGCTATTAAGCCGAGTGCGTACTGCAGAGACACAGCTTTTGCATTGGGAGCCAGGGCAAGAGCCCTTTCGAAGGAAGCAATGGCATCCTTTTTCCGCGCACCGTAGACGGTGCGGGCCATGAACGAACCCATTGCGCCAACCAATTCCGAATGCCACCGCCCCAGGCTGAGATGTGCCGCCACCAATTTGGGATTAATTCGAAGCGCGGTTTCCGTGGATTCGCGTATTTTTTCCGCCTCTCCCGCTGCTTCGAATATGCCTACAGTCTCCGCACGCCGTCCGATAGCACGCGCCAGCTGCAGATGGGCATCCGCATTATTGGGATTGGAGATAACCGCCTTCCTTGCCAGCGTTACGGCGCGCTCAAGCAACTCTTTCTTCTCGCCTTCTTTGGCAATGTAGTTGGCGTGGACTGACAGCGACTCTGCAGAGAGCGCGAACCCCTGTGAAGTCCCGAGGCTTTCACTGATCCGGGCTGCCTCGGCGAATCGCCCCTGTGTATAGGCCGCCTTTGCCTCGTCAATGGTTTTTGCGTGGGCGACACCGATTGGCGGCAGGACGTATACAAAAGCCAAGCAGCAGAAAAAAAACAGGCATACAGTATTAACCGGATAGTGTTTATTGCAACTGTTCATTTTAACGGCTCCAGAGTAATTGGGGTCTGCCAGAAAACCGAACGTTCGTACACATTATGTAGCGTACCAACCACAAGAGTTATATTCAAATCTGGTATGCGGAAGTTATTCCTAAATGCGTTTGCCATAAAACAACTGCGGTTTCCGTGGATTTCTTAGTGTTCGACACAGGTATTTTGCCGAGTCAAGTATATGATTCCCTGTACATAACTTAGTGTAATCAGGTATATAATTACCGATTTAGCAATTAAATTAGGCCCTAAATGGCAAGGTAGGTTCTGAATGGACGACGGCAAAATCCGAATTTTAGTTGTCGATGATGAAATAGATTTAGAACAGCTTATGCTGCAGAGAATGCGGCGTGAAGTTCGCCGCGGTCGTTACGAATTCGAATTTGCACACAACGGTGTGGAGGCTCTCGAACGTCTACGCAACGACGACGGGTTCGATATTGTGCTGTCTGATATCAACATGCCCGTTATGGACGGGTTGACATTGTTGGCACAGATACCGGACGTAGACCCTGATATTCGTGCCGTAATGGTCTCCGCATACGGCGATATGGAGAATATACGGACTGCCATGAACCGCGGGGCATTCGACTTCGTTACCAAGCCGATAGACTTCACGGACCTGAAGACTACAATTGAACGTACGATTGAAAACCTTGCTATGTGGCGTAAAGCACTGAGTGCGCGCGACAAACTCGTAACTCTCCAGAACGAGCTTGATGTGGCAAGGACAATGCAGCAGGACATTCTTCCGAAATCCTTTCCGACTTCTGAAACATTTGATCTGTACGCAAGCATGGTTCCGGCTCTTTCCGTAGGCGGCGACTTTTTCGATGTTTATGAATTTAGTGATGGCCGGGTTGGAGTTGCAATAGCTGATGTGTCGGGCAAAGGAGTGCCCGCGGCAATGTTCATGATGGCCAGTCGTACATTGTTGAAGGCTTGCGCGGCAATTTCCACCTCTCCAGCCGCCGTGCTGGAACAGGTAAATACGATGTTGGCGGAGGACAACGATGCCATGACATTCGTAACCCTGTTATATGGCATTTACGATCCTGGAACGAAAGAATTCGTCTACGCAAACGGCGGACATAATCCGCCAGTCATTGTCAAACCGAATCTGACAACTGAACTGTTGGAGTCAACGGGAGGAGTTGCTCTAGGCGTGATGCCGAATTTCAAATATGAGGAAAATACAGTCACCATCGAGTCGGGTTCCATGATCGTGTTCTACACTGACGGAGTAGTAGAAGCTGAAAAAAAAGATAAGGAATTATTCGAAATGGACAGGTTTTGTGAAATTTTCCAAAGCGGCACTTTCAAGAACTCCGAGGAAGTTACGAATGAGGTATTCGAGACGGTCAAAGAGTTCGCTGGTGAAAATCCCCAATCTGACGATATAACCTGTCTAGTTCTGCGGACAACATAATGGGTAAAGACGGTAAGATGCAAGCTTCACGTACGTTGATCGTTTCCAATCGGACGGAAGAAATCCAGACAATTGCAGTAGCGCTGGAGGAATTTTTTGAACAACAGGGTCTCCCCTCCGAATCGTTGTTTCCCACACAACTCTCCTTGGAGGAGATCTTCACTAACGTGGCCAGCTATGCGCATGATGATGATCAGGAACATGAAGTGGAAATTATATTCTCAAGAGAAGACGAAACCATAACTGTTGAGGTGCTGGATGACGGAGTTCCCTTTAATCCGCTAGAAGAGGCGCCGGAGCTTGATGTCGAAAGTTCGCTTGAAGACCGCCGTATTGGTGGAGCAGGAATAATGCTCGCAAAGCAACTGATGACGGAGTTGCGCTATCAACGCAACAGTGATCGTAATCATCTGACTATGATCAAGAAAATTTAGCAAAGATAAAATGCGGTTATTAAGCAGACTGTCTCTCAAAAAAGTGATTGCCGCCTCAATAGTTGCAATACTGGCAACCGCAGCATCGGGGGAAGCCCAACAGCAAACACACGCTGTGCCGGGCGTATACAGTGATCGCATTGTCTTTGGGCAGTCCGCCGCCTTCAGTGGTCCGGCCGGCAAACTTGGTAAAGGCATGCAAGCCGGCATTCTTTCCGCGTTTAAAGAGGTTAATGACCGGGGTGGCGTTAACGGACGTCGTCTGGAACTGCAATCAATGGATGACGCATACGAACCGGAAGCGGCAATTGTAAATACGCGGCGACTGATTGGTGAAAATGTTTTCGCACTCATCGGCGCAGTTGGCACTCCTACGTCCAAAGCTGCGGTACCCGTCGCGGAGGAACACGATGTACCTTACATAGCGCCTATGACCGGCGCGGAATTCCTGCGTGACAGCGCACTCCGGACAGTAATCAATCTTCGGGCTTCGTATTATCAGGAAACCGAGGAGATGGTAGAACGATTGACGACCGATCTCGGAATTAATCGCATCGCCATTCTCCATCAGGATGACTCATTCGGTCGTGCTGGTCTGAATGGAATCCTTCTTGCTCTTGAGCGTCGCAAACTTTCTGCTATCGAAACGGGAATATTTCCCCGCAATACTGTCGCGATAAAGACGGCCCTTCTTGATTTGCACGCTACCGGACCGGAAGCTGTGATTATTATTGGTCCCTACAAGCCAACTGCGACATTTATTAAGTGGGCGCGCCACATCGGTATGAATTCCATTTTTATGACACTTTCTTTCGTAGGCAGTAGTGCCTTGGCAAGCGAACTGGGTGATCAAGGGACCGGAGTTCTGGTTACCCAGGTGGTTCCTTTTCCAACCGGAAACACGGTGCCTGCCTCCGCTTCCTATCGTGCTGCGCTCAAGGCGTACGACCCGGCGGCAAAACCCGGATTTCTATCGTATGAAGGATATTTAGCAGGGCGTTTGGTTATCTATGTGTTAGATAATTGCGGCAAACAGGTTAACCGCGATTGCATCGACGCGGTGCTGCGGACTGGCAACAACATTAATTTGGATGGCTTCACCTTGCAATATAGCAAGAATGATAATCAAGGTTCAGACAGCGTGTTCCTGACGATTATTGGTCCTGATGGCCAGTATACGCCACTCACGTCTCTAACCTCCACGACGATACTGACCGACGGTTTGCATATACAAAAGAATTGAGATAAGCGGAATGTTTTCAAAACTCTGGAACCGAATTTCTACGCAACTTTATATAAGTTACGCAGGCGCCGTAGTACTCATCATCATCGTCAGTTTGATGGCTCTTTTCTTCCTTAGCCAAATCGGCAAAGTTCAGCAAACCGTTAATGAAAAGAACATACCCGAGATGACATCGGCGTTTGCAATTGCCCAGCAGACAGCCATGCTCGTCGCCGCTGCTCCCCGACTCACCGCGAGCACGCCTGAGCAGTTCAGGACCGTTGTCGGGACGGTCGACCTGCAGGCGGATGCATTTAAAACACAACTCTCGGCAATGATGGAAAACCAGGGAGAAAGCGAACAAGCGCGGCAGATTCAATCCGACGGGGTCGCCATAATCCAGAACATTGAGCGAATCAAACTGCTTGTCAGGAAACGTTTTGACCTTCGCGAGAGCAGTCTCAATCTCAGAGACGAGCTCCGGGGTATCCAAAGTAAAATAACGCCGATTATAATTAACGAAATAGACGATCAGATGTTCTATTTAATGACCGGACACCGGTCTCTTGATGCAGTACAATCTCCTCGCTCGGTTCATTTCTCCGAACCGGAATTCCTGATCTATCGTCGCCTGTTTGAACTCCGCGAAGCGGCTGTAGTCGCTTCACAGTTGCTCGCAACCACGTTTGTAGTGACCGATGCGGCCATGCTGCAGCCATTGCGAGAACGGTTTGAAGCCGCAGCCGGTAGCACCAGCCGATCTCTTGACGCGCTTGAGAAATACGAACAGGAGGGAGGCGACCTTCATGACCAGCTGTCTGGGATTTTCGAAGACCTGGTCTCATTCGGCAAAAGGGAAAACAACGGATTCGACCTGCGCAGTCGGGAACTTGCAGTTGACGATGAATTATCCGCCCTGCTTCTCAAGAATCAGGTTTTGGGAATTGACATCGTAGCGCGAGTAGAAAGCGTTGTAAACGATTCGAGCATAGCTGCAGGGGAGATGGCGAGCAAAGCGGCTGCAGTAACTGCCACCAGCACGAAGGTACTACTGGCTTTCAATATTGTTACTATAAGTGGTGGAATCTTGTTTGGATGGCTACTTGTACATCGTCGTCTGATTCAGCGTCTGGAGCGGATATCCAGTCAAATGCAAGAAATGGCTGATGGCAACCTGGAAATAGCCGTCGACACCAGAGGTAATGACGAAATCGCGCAATTAGCCAAGGCGCTTGAGGTGTTCCGATATAACGCACTGGAAGTACAGCGCCTTAATCTTGTAGAAACGCTCGCCAACCAGCTGCAAGAAAAAAACGAGGAACTGGCACATACTAACGAAGAGTTGGAACGGGCGCAGGACCAGATCGTGATGCGAGAGAAACTTGCTGCGCTTGGCCAGTTGACAGCCGGGGTCGCGCACGAAATCAAAAATCCAATGAACTTCATCATGAACTTCTCAGAGGTTTCACAAGAGCTGCTGGAAGAACTGCTGGAAGAGGTAGCCAAAATGGAGGCTAATGGGGAGGCGAAAGAGGAATACGATCCAGAGTTAGTCGAGGAAGTAGCCGAGGATTTGACAGGAAATCTGAAGCGCATTCACGAGCACGGAACTCGTGCGAACCGAATTATAACAGACATGCTCAAGATGGGCCGTGGTGGCGGGGAATGGCAACCAACTGACCTCAACATACTGCTTAACGACCATGCACTGCTCGCGTTCCACAGCGCTCGCGCCGCCGACCCTGACTTCCAGCTAGAAATCCAGGAAGACTACTCGCCGGATATAGGCGAGATCACGGTGCAACCGCAGGACATCGGCCGGGTTTTCCTAAATCTGGTAACCAATGCCTGCTATGCCGCGGATGAAAAACGAAAAATGCTGGCTGCTGCCGACGATGCGTCGAAGAAGGATTATCAACCAACGCTTAGTCTGAGTACGCGGTTGGTTGATGACCATATTGAGGTACATGTTCGTGACAATGGAACCGGCATTCCCGAATCTGCGTTGGAGCGTATCTTTAATCCGTTCTATACAACGAAGCCCACGGATAAGGGGACAGGCCTGGGATTATCGCTCTCCAACGACATAGTACGACAGCACGGTGGTGAGTTTCGCGTAGAAACGGAGGAAGGCGAATACACAGATATGATTGTTGTCTTGCCGCTTGACCCCGTAGCTAACCAAGTAACTGACACTTCAGGAGAAGGAGCAGAAGGCGAGGACCCGGCAACTGCTTCTTTGTAACAAGGTTTAACCCGTTATTGTAGCTATAGCATCGGAACGAGATTCGAGCACATTAATGATTTTGTCGAAACCCGCAATCTCGAAGATTTCTTTTATGGGACCGGGCAAGGAACACAGCATGAACCTCGTCTTTTTACCTTGAAGTGTTTTTGCAATAAGCAGAATTGAACGCAATCCCGCACTACTGATATAGGACAGCTTTTCAAGATCCAGAACGACGGGATTGTCAGAACCGCCAATTTCCTTGTCCAGATTTTCGTGGAACTCCTGCGCGTTCATACCATCAATCCGGCCAGCTACGCTTATTATCAGGACTCCATCAATCTGATCGGCCTGTAACTCAAGTTGGTTGTTTTGAGTGCTCATTCTCCACCAATAACAACAATCTATCTGACTATAGAGTAACAATCAAGATAGAACTTTTATATAGCAATAGCGAGCACAATGCCGGAATATTTCAGAGGACGCAACCCCAGGAATCCAGGATTGGGCAGGTGCTGCAGTTTTTCTACCTTGCGCAGCTAAACACACGTATCCGGGGATCGTAACGGCACGCGCGGCAAGCACGGTGCCAATCGGGCCTAATGGGGTTTGCGAGCCAGGAAACAGTACAGCGGCGTGAAGATACCGGTTTTACCACCATTGACATAGGCATCAGCGGTCTGGTCCAAGGATCGGAAGACTTCTGCGGAACCCTTCGGAAACAACCCAACCATTTCGGCCAGCTTTGATCCTGCGACCAACACTCTGCGGCCGTGGGGAAGCCTGAACAAGGCGCTACCCAACATCCCGTGTCGACTCTCTATGGGTTGATACCATGGTGTGGATGCCTCCCCCTCCGAGGCGCCCAGGTCCTTCCCCTCGATGATGTGGAACCCTGCCGCTTCAAGCGCTTGATTCACTTCCCCGAACGTGGCGATGTCCTTTAGTGCAATGCCGCGCTTGAGATCGCGCTTGAGGTCCCAGTGCCGGCTGTCATTCGGATCGAACTTGTCCGTCAGACACATTTCATGCCCCCAGAACAGGGCTCCGGGTTTCAGTACGCGGAATATCTCTTCGAACGCACCTTGCTTGTCCGGCGCATGGCACGTTGACTCGATGGCATAACCCCGGTCGAAAGTTGCGTCTTCAATGACGCTCATATCCATGAAGCTGCACGCTAGGTAATCGACCATGTGGTCGAGCCCCGCCTCGGCATTCAATTTTTTCGTCTTTTCCAACTGGATTTTGTTGATGTTGATCCCGACAACCCGGACACCGGCCTCACGAACGACACGGCGCATCGGGCCGCCGATTCCACAACCAACATCAACCACCGTCATGCCCTGCTGCAAATCCAGCTTGTCGATCATCAACCGCTGATAGCGGATTTTGGAGTCCTCCAGGGTCTCATTCGGCGCGAGAGGTGCGAAGTGCAGGGACTCACCCCAACTCCATACCATGAGCTCACTGTAAAGATCGTAGTAGTCTTTGACCAGTTGGGCGTGGTCGTAATCGCCCGAGTCAACGGCTTCGGGCGTCGCTCGCTCCATCCAACTCTCGAAGTCTTGCACGCGACGGGCGATGTTGGAACCCCGGTACGCATCCCTGAGTTTTTTCGGTAGCTTGCCTATATCCATGGCATGGTTTACCCCTTTCCCTCAGTTTTTTGGAGGGCGGAGATAGAGAACCCTGCTTCATGAGGATTCCCACTGAGATTATTCTCTTCCGTTCTCATCCATCCTTGGAAAAGTTTCAAAATTGGGCTCGAAATGCGTTACCCCGCTTTATCGTAGACCTTGGGGCGGCTTGATAACGGGCCAGTCAGAATAAGCCTGTCATTCCTGCCTACACCTTAATACAGACGGTCGCTCCTGTCAATACAAAGGAATCTTTGTATTAGTGATAAACCAATTGTCCGGTTTCTTAACAAATGAACTCAGACCGTGGGGATATCGAGAGAGAAGTCGTAAAAAAATGGACCGACCGTTAGAAACACGTGTGTTTTCTTGTGGAAGAGATGAAAAAGCCAATTCCCGGGATTGCATCCCCCAGAATATCCCGGTATTATTTTTTGTTGCGACATGAAAGTCCCATCTTGTTTGTCGCGCTATCATTATCCATTGTGTTCAGCAATATTGCACTGCCAAGGCGGATAGGGCCGGACATGGCAAAGTGAAGGGAAAATGCCAGATCTGAAACCTATACATATTGCGTAATTCTGCATGATCGTATGAACCTGGAATCTTGCATCTCAATGATCGTCACCCGCCGCTGGCTGACCATTGTGCTCTCTTTGCTTGTTATGCTGATCCTTGCTGCGGGAGCCACGCGCTTGATTGTGGTGGACGTAGATTTCCGCAACCACTTCAGTAAATCCGACCCACACCTCCTTGCACTCGAACAGCTTGAAGAGACATATGCGCTGTCCGATGTTGTATTGGTTGCCGTAGCGCCGCATAACGGCACCATTTTCACACGGGAAACGCTTGTTGCCATTGAAGAGATGACTAAGCAGCTTTGGCGCACCCCGTACGCCACCCGCGTCGACTCTATTTCAAACTATACGCACAGCGAGGGATTCGAAGATGAGCTGGTTGTTGAGCAGCTTATCGACGAAGCCAGTTCCCTGAGCGATACCGATATACAACGAATCATGGATATCGCGCTCGGCACTGAGGAAGTTGCCGGGCGATTCGTCTCCCGTGACGGACGAGTTGCAGGCCTGGTTGTCAGTATTATTCTTCCTGACGACAATAGGGAATTGGCCAAGCGAGAGGTCACCGACTACCTGTATGAAACTGTTGCCGACGCCGGGGAGAAATATACATCCACCGACTACCACCTTTTAGGTGGACTCATCCTCAATCGTGTCATAGGTGACGCGATTGACGATGAAACTGCCATCCTTGGGCCCATTGCTCTTGGAACCATGCTGCTTGTCGCCTTGATTCTGATACGTTCGATATGGGGGACACTTGCCATTGTGCTGATGATTACTGCCGTCATCCCATCCGCGCTGGGCTTTGCCGGGTGGACAGGCTTAAAGCTGTTTGGTGAAAGCGGTGCCGCAATGTTTGTACTGATGGCTGTGACCGTCGCTCACTCCGTGCACATTATTGAGGCAATGGCCGTGGGCTTACGCCAGGGCATGACGAGAACAGAGGCGGCAATCTATGCCGTGCGAGTGGACGTGTGGCCTATTTTCCTTACCTCGTTCACAACCGCAATCGGATTTCTGAGCCTGAATTTCGTAGATATGCCGCCGTTTAAGGTCATGGGCAACATCGTGGCGTTCGGTTCCGTGTGCGCTTTTGTCTTTTCGGTGACCCTGTTGCCCGCATTCCTGTCACTATTACCTATTCGTCCCCGGAAGATACGCGAAAACAAACAGGATTTTTTCGATCGTCTCGGCCGTTTTGTCATCTCCTATCGTACGATCCTTCTGTGCTCCTTTGGCATTATGACTGTCTTTCTGGTTGCCGGCATTTCCAAGATTGAACTTAGGGAGAACTGGCTTGAGGTTCTTGATGAGAGTTACGAGTTCCGGCGATCCGCGGATTTTCTGAGCGAGAATTTCCCTGGAGTGGAAACCTATGAGTACTCTCTGGATTCCGGCCGTGAAGGCGCCGTAACGGACATAGAATACCTAAAACAGGTCGAGTCGTTTGCGGACTGGTACCGGGAGCAACCGGAATTTGTCCATATCTTCTCAATTGCCGACATCATGAAGCGTCTGAACAAGAACCTGCATGGTGATAACCCGGATTACTACGTGCTTCCTGACGATCCCGAACTTGCTGCGCAGTATCTTTTGCTTTACGAATTCTCTCTTCCGGTAGGCCGTGACCTTAACAACCTGATCGACCATGACCGGAGGGCAACACGCGTAACGGTCTCAGTGAAAAGTATGTCCAGCAAGGAAAAGATTGATCTTGACGATCGTTCACGTGAGTGGCTGCGCCAAAATGCCCCCGGCATGGAAACCGGCGCTACGGGAATTTCGATTGTGGGGTCTCATTCGATTCAGAGGAATATTGAAAATATGCTGCAGGGCACTTTCGTGGCGATGGCCATCGTCTCCCTGCTGCTGTTCGCCATATTCAGAAGTATACGCTTGGGACTGATCAGTGTGATCCCCAATTTCATTCCGGCCGCCATAGCCATGGGACTGTGGGGGTATCTGGTGGGAGAGGTAGGAGTTCCGGCGGCGGTCGTCACCGCTATAGCATTCGGCATCATCGTGGACGACACGATCCACTTCATGACAAAATACACGGATAGCAGAAAAGCGGGGAAACTGCCTTCGGAGTCCGTTCAGATTGCCTTTCGCCTAGTGGGCAGGGCACTGTTTACAACTACCGTAGTGTTTGGTCTGGGCTTTATGGTGTTCGGAGCATCCGGGGTGGTTGGAAACCAAGTGCTTGGTCTTTTAGTGGGAATAACGGTAATTATCGCTCTACTGGCAGATTTTTTCTTTCTTCCACCACTTCTGATGCTACTTGACGAGACCAAGGAAACCACCGAGGAGATCAGGGAGCGATTAAGGGGCTCAACCGCATAGATCGCAAAGATTCCACTGTGCGACATGGAAAAGCTGAATAGTATGCCGAAATCGGCATAAACATCCCTGCATACCTTTACGGATTATAATACTGACCATCGGGATAGAACTGCCTGCAGTAGCGCCGATACTTCCCGATATCGCCGTCAACACTGCAAAGCCTCGGAAGTGACCGATGTTTCAGATTTTTCCAGATGACTACATCCTGCATGACGTCATGCTCCTGGGATGAAATGAGGACCTTGTTCATGAGGCGGGTCCTGAGTCCCACGGGAAGGAGCCGCAGCCCGTGGCCCACTCCCTTCGGATTACGAAGTTGTCGCACTTGGCTCACCAGCGTCAGTTCAATAAATTTGCCATCAGTCGGTGTTGAAAGCACCCACAGGCGGGTGTCCATGTTGATCGAATGTTCGTGAACCTCGACAAGTGAATAGCCAAGCCCGTGTATGCTGGCGACCGCAGAAACGTCGTACTCGAAAAGCTTGATGCCGGCAACCGTAAGGTTACGTTTGAAGTTAAAGGAGTTCCTGAGGAAGGAGCCGTCAATCGATACCGAACCGACAATGTTCACGCTGTTGTAGTGGTGCACATAGTTAAGGTGTGCGACATCCACGGAGTTCTCGGTAGTTTCCTGGGGATGTCCCGGGAAACGGAGGTGGCAGAATTCCATCCCGCCCCAGTCGGTATCCGTTGTGGAAATTTCGGGCAGGTGCCATTGAGGTTCTCGACCGCCGCTGCCCCACCAACCAAAAATGAGACCCTCTATCTCTCGTGTCTCGAACACCTTCAGCTTGGCGGTTTTTGGCGGAGGAGCAAAGGGTGTCGCCACGCATTGACCGCTCACATCAAACTCGAAACCGTGAAAAGGACACACTAGGGAACCGTTGCGCACCTTCCCCCCTGCCTCAGGACCAAGATCGGCTCCAAGATGCGGACAGACCGCCTCAGCAACACAAACGTTCCCTTCCCCGTTGGACCAGACAACAATCTGTTCTCCAAGCCAGGTTCTCTTCAGGAGTCCCTTTTTTTCAATCATCTTGCGGCTGGCGACGAAATACCAGCCTTCCGGAAATGGGTAAAGCAAGGATTCATCCTTGCGCACGTTTGAGTTTGGATTCATTTGCTGTTACTCCGCTTATCCAGCGTTAAGTATCAGAAATGCATTTGCATTAGCCTCAGGGAATTATATATCTAAACAGAAAAAGTGTAAACACACTGCTCTCTCCCATCGTTTTGCCTGCCTTTTGTGTCTGGCTCAATGCACGGCCAGTCTGTTCTCTTAACACAAGCCCATAACTTGTCATTACGAAATGTTTTGGTTGCAGACAAAATGGCACCCGTCCAGCCAGGTTGATCTTGAAGTTGCATCTTTCATTAAATACTATACTAGCGTTGGTGGTAATCGGTCGTTGTTACAGAATTCTTAATAGTGAGTTTCCGCACGGAAGAACTTCCGTAAACTCATGGGAGAGGCGGGAGACCTTGAAGTTTTCGGGGCCAAGTTTCCCAGAATGCAGATGTTGACGGTTCAGAATATCATAGAGGGGAAAAGAGAGAGGCAGATGCCTCTGCTTCCGTGAACTATGGAAAATCTTAGATACATAATCAGTTACCTATTGGGATTTGCGGTTATTGCTCTTGTGGTGGTCTTGATAATACTCGGCGGTGTTAGTCTAGTTCGCTGGATTTCTGGGTAATTAAAGGGTTAAGTCCATAGCTACTTATTGCGGAGAATAATCCCTTTATAGGGAAAACCTGCCATGCAGCTCCGCAAATTACTGAACAGACTGAAGGCCGCGTACAGGGGGTCGAGGGCATACCTTAGGGAGTTAATAAACTGCGCGTCTTGCAATTTCTTTAAGCATCTGCCTGAAAATAACCCAGTGAGTGGGGTAAAGACCATACCAATAGATCAGGCCACCTAGGCCCAGGGGTCGGAAAACTGCTGTCTGCGTTATTCGACTGCCCCCTTCAGCGGGCTCGACTTCAAACTGAACAAAAGACTTACCGAAAAGAATACATAATAAATATAAATAAAAATTTTTGATATTCACAAACCCCCTGTAAATAAAGGCGATTGTGTGTTTTTGTAACTTCAAACTGAAGCCACGCCTGACCGGGCAACCTCATTTCCGCTCTCAGGCTCAGCAGCCGATTCTCTTCATACGCCTCAACACGCCAGAAATCCAGAGGATCACCCGGGCGCAAGTCGGTCGGATGCCGCCTGCCCCTCCGCATGCCTACTCCGCCCACCAGCAGATCAACCAGGCCGCGCAGATACCAGATCCAGGTGGCAAAATACCAGCCCTGCTCTCCGCCAATGCGCCGTATGGGCGCAAAGGCCCGCGGGGGGTCCACGTTGACGACGGTCCGCTGGCAGTCGATAAGCCTCGAACCGAAACGGCCTCCTCCCCAAGACGGCCGGCTACCGCCTGAAGACACGGCGTCGCTCCAGCGGGTCTGGGCAATCTCCATATCCTCCCGCTTAAGGGCCCGGTCTATCGCTTGAGACACCCCCAGAGGATGTACCGGGAAACGTTCGAGGGCCACCTTATCGCGGACAATGGTCTCGTTGCGTAAACCGTCAACGAGTTTCCTTCCCACCCTAGCATAAAGAGGAGTCACAAGCCCCAGCCAGAGACTCGAGAGATTGGGACTCAGGACAGGCACCGGAATCATAAGGCGCCGCACGCCGATCTGGCGGGCATATTCATTCATCAGTTCGCCGTAGGTAACCTGGTCGGGACCGGCGATTTCGAAAACCGCGCTGTCCTGCAGTTCCAGATCCAGGCCGCAAACGAGATAGGCTATTACGTCTTCGATGGCGATGGGCTGGGTTAATGTTCTCACCCAACTCGGGGTTACCATCAGCGGCAGCCTGTCAACCAGGCTTCGCAGCAGCTCAAAAGAAAGCGATCCTGAGCCGATTATGATCGAGGCGCGAAATTCCAAGGTCAGGGGACCTTCTGAGGCCAGAATACCCCCTACTTCCCTGCGACTCGCCAAGTGAGAGGAAAGTTCGCCGTCTCCGAACAATCCTCCCAGGTAAATGACTCGACGCACTCCATGCTGGCGTGCAACCCGGGCAAAATTACGCGCCCCGATACGATCCTGCTCTTCAAAGTTGTCCCCGGAACCCATAGAATGGACCATGTAGTAAGCCGTGTCCACTCCCGCAAGCGCGATCTCAAGAGAATCGGTGTCAAGCACATCGCCGGCGATAATCCGGGTATCGGGAGAGAAACGACCGGCGAGATATCCGGGGTTGCGGGCAAGACAGCGCACCCGCTCTCCCCTTTCCTCTAAAGCTGGGACCAGCCGCCCGCCAACATAACCGCTTGCCCCAGTCACCAGTACGATCCGGTCTTTTTTCTTATCCTCGGACATCAAGAAAGAACCCAAATGCTGTAAAAAGCCTTTTTGTCTTCTTAACGAAAGGGCATATGGAGGATTTTCCCGCCTCCCCCGTCTCGGACACAGGAGGACTAGGAAAGCAGTTTCTGAATTCTCTTTATCCTCTCTTCTTCCGTTTCCTCTTCCTTCGGGCTTGGGGGAATCCCGTTTCCCCTTATCACGGCGGGCCTTTCGCCAACCTCGGCATGCCACCTGATAAGATTCGGAAAAGCCCCGAGATCCAGTTCCGCCCAGTCGTAAGCGTTTATCCATGGCCACGTGGCTATGTCGGCGACCGAATACTCTTCTGCAAGATACTCCACCTCAGAGAGTCTTTCGTCGAGTATCGAGTAGAGCCTTTTAGTCTCCTCGGTGTATCTCTTTATGGCATAGGGTATTTTTTCCGGGGCGTACTTTAAAAAGACGTTCAGTTGTCCCTGCATGGGCCCCACAGCCGACATCTGGAACATGAGCCATTGGATGCACGTTGTTCTGCTACTGTCTCCGAGGGGCGGAAGAAAGCTTCCGAACTTGTCGGCAAGATATATGAGTATGGCTCCTGACTCAAAAACCGCCGTGCCGTTGTCATTATCGACTATCGCGGGTACTTTCCCGTTCGGGTTTATCTCGAGAAACCACGGCTCCTTGTGTTCAAACTCAGAGAGGTTAAGCGCGTGAACCTTGTAGGCGGCTCCCAGTTCTTCGAGCATTATTGAAACCTTCTTGCCGTTCGGCGTGGCCGCCGTGTAGAGATCGATCATTTTTTGCCTCGGTTTATATCGGGCCCTCAGTTAGGGAATTATATACAATAGTTACGAAAAATCCGGTCGATTTAACTTGTTTTCTGCATCGGCCGTATATGTTAAATTTACTTCTGGAAGGAATCAGGCGATGACCGCAACGGGTCACGCTCCCGAAATGAAACGCAGATTGAGTACGGCCGGACGAAGGATGCACAGATGACTTATATAATAAGCGCAATCCTAGTGATGAGCGGGTTTATGGGCGGGGCCCAGCTGGCCTACTCTAAGCTCTATGACTGGAGAATAGCCGAGGGAGACGGCAGTCGTCTCAAGGACCGTTACAGGAACACCGCAATGAACGGAACAATCGCCGTGGCGCTTTACCTTGTCGCGATCGTGATGTTCGGGGAACTCCTGATAGACTGGGATGCAGCTTCCACCTGGTACAAGCCTATCCTTGTCCTGCTGCTCTACGATTTCGGGTACTACTGGCTGCATCGTCTGCTGCATGTGCGGAAAGTCATGCAGAAAGTGCACTGGGTTCATCACATGAACCTGCATCCTACCGCCGTTGATTCCCTGTACCTGCACCCGGTGGAAATGATCGCGGGGCTGGCTTTCCTGCTAATCTCGATAGTGATAGTGGGCCCCTTGGGTATCGGAGCGTTTCTGGCGGTCCTTTTGCTCCATACCATCATCAACATACTGCATCATACGAACCTGCAGCTACCTTATCGTCTGGCATGGCTCGCGAACCACTGGGCCGCAAGTCACGATGCGCATCATAGCCAGGGAGGAAATTACGGAGTGATTACGCCCGTATGGGACTGGATATTCGGAACGCGCTCATAAAAGATCCCGTACTGGTAACCGGCGGATGCGGATTCATCGGAGGGGCAATTGTCCACGCATTGGCCGACGAGGGGCGGGATGTGCGGGTAGTCAGTCCGCATTGCCATTCGTTTCGCTCCGACGTGGGGTTCCTGAACGTGGATATCAGAGACCTCTCGGCCCTCGTCCGGGCCTGCCGCGGATGCGAGACGGTTATTCATTGCGCGTCCGTCGTACAGACCCGCAACACGGCACGGGATGAAATGTGGTCCGTGAACTACGGCGGGACGGTCAACGTGATAGAAGCATGCAGGAGGGCCGGCATACGCAAACTCGTGCATATCAGTTCGGCCAGCGTGGTTTTCGAGGGCAGGGATATCGAGGCCGGAGACGAGACCCTTCCCTACGCGAAAGTATCAATGAGCGCCTATGTGGACAGCAAGATAGAGGCGGAACGGCGTGTCCTGGAGTTCGCTGCAGAGGGCGTAACCCGGGCGTGCGCGCTGCGTCCTCACCTCGTCTTCGGTCCCGGAGACCAACGTTTCCTCCCGAACATCCTCAAACGGGCGGACGGGGCGGGTATCCAAGAAATCGGCCGGAGGGAGAAGCTGTCCGACTTCGTCTATGTTGACAATGTGGTCGATGCCGTGCTGGCCGCGGAACGGGCCCTTGACTCGAACGGGCTGGTATCCGGTCAGGCATATTTCGTGACGAACGCGGAGCCGGTCCCGTTTTTCGAGTTCATAGAACGCCTGCTTATGGCGTCAGGGTACAGTCCCATCGGACGACGTATTCCCTACTGGGTGGCGTACGCGGGAGCGGGCATTGTGGAGGGCTTCCATGCCGTGATGCGACGGGGTCTGGTCCCGGAGGACGGCCTGTCCCGGTTCGCGGTCCGCTACCTGAATACGCATCACTACTTCCGCATTGACAAGGCGCGCCGCGACCTGCATTGGCAACCCCGCATATCCCTTGCCGAGGGGATAGAACGCACGGCCGATTCGCTGCGCGATTCGGCGTAGAACAGGACGTTACGTGTTAAACAAGAACCCTCTATCGCAAAGGAACCAGGCGATAAAGGTGATGTCCCGCGATAACCGGACCTTCGGCGCACAGATCGTAACCACAGCAGAAATTTTCACTGAGTCCCCCTTTTTTCAGAAAGCCTCATGAAAGATCTCTTCAAGGAATCTCTGGAACTTGAGGGGTTACTTAAGATAGAATAATATCGTCAAAACCGGACAGTAACGATAACGGCAAAGGCGCAATCGGCTCCGTCAAGGCCATCCTGGGACATCGATGGAACCTCCCCGGCCGAACCTATTTTTCAGGCGAACTTGACTTCGCTTATAACCTTAACAAAAAAGTAGACGGCAGGCTTAAAGGAGTTGATGACACTTCTTCGCCGGAGGCTCCCGACGTGTTTCCCGGAGACTGGGACCTTGAGAAGAACTACAGCGCGGGATTTAACGCGAAGCTGGGGTTATCGCCCGGGGAAGACATTCTGGGAAGCGGCGGTTCGATTTATCTGGTCGGAGGCGTTAAGTGGGCGGACTTCACGTTTGACGGCGCTTATGACGGCATGGTCGTCCTTCCCGACGGCACTACCCAGCGGATTGCAGGCGTGGACAGCAAGGAACTCAGCGTGTGGCCCTGGCTCGTGGGAGCCGGAGTAGAATTCGGAAGCGAACAAAACCGTCTTGATCTGAGGGTTACCTACTCCAGGTATAAATTCGATTCAAGCTCGGGAGACGGACTGACCACCTCGACGTCAAGGGTTGATTATGATTTTGAAATCAGCGAATGGGGGGCCTACGTTGGCTACACCTTCGCTACCGGGTTCGGTCTGGGCATCTGAGTTCCCGGATAACTTTCGACGGACGCAGGGTCCGGCGAAAAAGCGAGGTGCCGTATGTGCTTGGCCGATCTTGCAAGCCGACACCTAAGTGTTCGCATCAAGTTCAGCCATTTTTCCGTTTTCCCGGCACGCATCGGAGAAATTCCAATATCCGTTCCGACCCCACTGTAGTTTGAAAGCTACTTTCATCAAACGATAAAAATGGTCTAGGAATTTAAGGAAAGAAAAAGAATGAAATTTGAGGTGTCACCTAGTCACCTCTGGAGTATGCGAGGAGGGCTACTGCTCTCCTCCTACGGAACTTTTGGGGTCGAGGGTTCCCCTCAGCAGTCGCAAGCAGATTTTGCCGCATATTCTTAATAATGGAATTTACCGAATGATTAACAGGAATCAATAGAAATTATGCCAGTCCCTGTTTCCCGCTCTTAGCATAAAGAGAAAGTGATCAAACCATTTTTGCAACCACACCTATACAGGTTAGCTGAGCAGCTCAGTTCCATTGTCGTTTCGCACCTTCAGGCAGCCTATCCGCGTAAATGGCATTAGCTCTGGAACCGATTCCTGATATTCTCGATAGGTAGGATACCTCTCAAGAGAAATCGACTCTACCAACTTTGAAGTAAAAACGAAAAGCAACGTTAATATAATGAAGCCGAGCCCGGACCAGTTCAACCACTGCCCCGTAGCCGCAACGGCGAAGAGATAGAACACCCACCACAGGCTTATATCGCAAAAATAATTCGGATGGCGGCAAAAAGCAAAAAGGCCGGTCTTGATAAATGGTTGCGTAATTTCCTCGCCTGCCGCGATCTTCTGTTTCTTAGCCTGCTGAAACGCCCACATTTGCTCATCAGCAATGGTTTCACCAACAAGGAACACCAGGAATAAAGTTACAGATACTCCATCAATCCAAGTAAGCGACGTATCGCGTCCTAACCATGCCAGATGCACTGGAGCAGTAAACAACCAAATTATGAACATCTGCCCGAACGCAATAAACAGGATATTAATCACTTGAAACCTGAGTTCGCCAACTTTTTCGCGTACGATGCCCCATCGATAGTCTTCACCCCCTTTCCAATAACCTCCCTTGCGCGCAAAGTTGAATGTGAGACGAACTCCCCAAAGCGATACGAGAATCAATATGAGATTTAAACGCGGCACGTCAAAGTCAACACTTGCTGCAACGATAAGGCAATAGATGGTTGGACAAATTGACCACAACCGATCAACCCAAGAGTATTCGCGAGTTACCACGGACAATAGCCACACCATCGCCGCCAAGATCAGACACAGGTCAAGTGCTGTACCAAACGGTGTACCTGCGAGTGGATGGTTAAAAAAATTGATATCCAGCATGCTTCTATTTTCCACCGACTAACGTATCCGTCATACGCTCCAGCATCAATATCGCTCTGTTCAAATGTCGCAAATGAGTTTCTACAGTACCAACTTAGAAATTTGCACGTGCATTAAGTTCGCGCCATACCGGCAAAGCTTGAACTTTCGATTAATTCATTGCTCGTAACACACTAAGCAAACCAAAGAAAGTAAACACGTATCGACTTGCCCGGTAACGGCCCTACGCCCATCAATTGTTGCTTCCTGTAGGAATTTCGCTGAATGGAATCCCCTTATCGGAGCGGAGGTCCTGTGGCATTCCGAGAACACGTTCAGCCAAAATTTTGAGCATTATTTCATCTGAACCACCCGCAATGCCACTATCTTTGTAATTTGATAAAACCAGCTCTCAGACTATACTTTTTGTCAACTTTTTTTTACAAGTCCCATAAGTTAAAAACAACTTTAAGGAGGTATGAATATGAAATTCGGCATTGGTTATTACAGTCTTCAATCACCCTCTCACCATCCAAGACCACATAGTGAATTGTACAGCGAAATGCTGACTGAAGTGGAGATGGCAGATCAGATGGGGTTTGACTCCGTATGGCTGACGGAGCATCACTTTCTGGACGATGGTTACTGTCCCTCAATGCTTATAGCCGCTTCGGCAATGGCCGCCAGGACTAAAAATATCCGTATAGGTACAGGTGTGTTGCTGATACCCCTTCATGACCCGATCCGAATAGCGGAAGATGCTTCCGTTGTTGATCTCATTTCCGGCGGAAGATTTATACTGGGACTGGGGCTGGGTTACAGGAAAGAAGAGTTTGATGGATTCGGCAGGCAGTTAAAGCAGCGCAGGGGCAGGATTGAAGAAAGCCTTGAGATACTGAACAAGAGTTGGAGTGATGATCCGTTCAGTTTTGATGGAAAGTATTATCAGATAGAGAATTTGAATGTAACTCCCAAACCCGTTCAACAGCCAATACCAATATGGATCGGTGCTTTTACAGAACCCGCCATAAGGAGAGCAGCTAGGATTGGTGCTCCGCTTTACGTTCCGGCAATCGGCGTAATACCGATTATCAAATACCTTTTTGATATGCATTCATCTTTCTTGAAGGAATATGGCAAAGACCCCGACGAAGTTGAAAAGCCACTTGTCAGAGAAGTTTATATTTCCAACAAAAAAGCCGATGATGCTTGGGAGGATATAAAAGAGCACGTCACTTATACGGCCAAGGGATATGCTTCATGGGGTTCAATGGTGGATGCTGAGGGCAACTTGCTGAGTGATCCGTCAGATCCGATCTTGTATGACCTTGCAAGGCAGCAGTCAATTATAGGAACCCCCGAAGAATGTGTTGAGACTATCATGGAATACCGGGAAAGTTTATCTATAGACAACCTGATATGTAGATTTAAATTCCCGGGTATTTCGCATGAAGAAGCAGTAAGGTCAATGAAATTGTTTGTGGATAAGGTGCTGCCTGAAGTAGGATAGCTCGGCTATTTCTCAAACCATTTTTGCAACCACACCCACAGGGCGGGGTTCATCAGGCCTGAATCTCGTCCGCTTTCCGAAGATGTTTCGCGTATTCGAGAATTTCCGGGAAAAACCGGTTGAAATGCTCGTTCATCTCGTCGTAGTGCGCCACGAGTTCCTGCTCGGACCCGGAAAGGGGATTTTTTCTCCTTACCCTTATCGACATCCCCTGGAATACGACGCCGAGCCCGGAAATGCTCCGGTACTTCTCTATCCAGCCGCCCTTGATAATGGTGTTTATCCTGGCCGCTGCGGGCTCGGGGAAGATATCCGCCGCCCCGAGGATTATACCGTACGACCTGTCAAGAAAGTCCCTTAGGCTCTCATCCGAATACCTCTCCCAGTTAACGGCAAGCAGGTGGTCATAGAAGATGTCAAGAATAACCCTGCTCCAGCGCCGGCGCTCGGGACTTATAAGCCGGGCGCACTCCCTCGTTATCTCATGAGAATCCGTCCAGGCGTCAATCCTGCGGTGCATCACTATCCCGCGTCTTATGCCCGGGGAATAGCACTCCTCGGTGAGACGGCCCTTCACGAAATCGCCCAGGAAATTTCCTATCAGGCATTCCGGGTCATCCCCGGCAAGGCGTATATGGGCAAGGTAGTTCATCTGCGGGTATCACCCGGAACTCAGCCGCTCAAGCAGCTTGTTTATTCTTCCGACCATGCTTCCGGGATTCTCCATGTACCCGGCGGCCAAAAGCGCGTTATCAAAGAGCTGCTCAACTATGATTGCGGCGAATTCTGTGTCTTTTTCCCTCATGGAAGCAAGGTTTTTTATAAGCGCGTGGTCGCCGTTTATCTCAAGGCGGACAACGGAACGCATCTCTGCGCCCGCGCTTATGTTCCTCATGATCCTTTTCATCCCCTGAGTCATGGTGGAATCGGAGTTAAACGCGGCGGCGGGACTCTCAATGAGCCTCCGGCTCATGCGCACGTCCCCGACCCTCTCGCCAAGCACTTCCTTCATCCAGCCGCAAAGCGATTTTTCCTCCTCGGAAGGACGCTCTGAAGAACTCTCCGCATCCTTATCCGCAACTCTTACGTCGACGCTGTCGGCGGAAACAATCTTTTTTTCCTTGTACTCCCCAAGAGTCGACATCACAAATTCGTCAATCGGCTCGTATATGAAAAGAACCTCGACGTCCTCTGAGCGGAAAAACTCCATGTGGGGCCCGTTCGAAAGCGTGTCTCTTGCGGAACCGAATAGGTAATAGACCTCCTCCTGTCCCTCGCGCATCCCCGAGAGGTAATCCTCAAAGGAAACCAGTTCCCCTTCCCCCTTGCGCGAGGACTCGAAGCGAAGCAGCCCCCGAAGCTGCTCTTTGTGCTCAAAATCCGAGGCCACTCCCTCCTTTATGAAAAAACCGAACTTGCCGTAGAAATCGCCGTAGCTCTTCGGGTCGTCAGCCGAGCTCTGCTCGAGGAACTTTATGAACCTTTTAGTGATGGCGGAATTAAGCTTCCTCACAAGGGAGCTGTCCTGCATGGTCTCTCTTGAGATGTTAAGAGGGATGTCGGCGCTGTCCACCACGCCCTTGAGGAACCTCGCCCACTCGGGAAGAAGATTGTCGGGGGAGGCGTCTATAAGAACCCGCCTTGAGTAAAGGCTCACTCCGGTGTCCATTCTCCCGAATCCCAGGCGCTCCATGTTGTCCTCCGGCACGAACAGAAGCACGTTCATGTCAATCGGGGCCTCCGAGGAGAAATGAAGCCTGTATCTCGGTTCGTCAAAGGAGTTTGTCTGGAACCTGTAGAAGCCGCCGTACTCCTGATCCGTAATCTCGCTTCTGCTGCGAAGCCAGACCGCTTCGGTGGTATTTATCTGTTCGCCGTTTAGCTTAAGGGGGAAGGGAACAAACGCGGAGTATTTTCTGAGGATGTCCCCTATCACGTCCGGATCTGAGTACTCCTTTGCATCCTCCCTCAGAGACACGACGACCTTCGTTCCCCTTCTGTGCCCCTTTCCCTTTGTTATCTCGAACACTCCGTCCCCGCTGCTTCGCCAGACGAGGTGCTCTGAATTCTTCCTGTAGCCGCGGGTCGCTACCTCGACCGAATCGGCAACCATAAAGGAGCTGTAAAAGCCCACCCCGAACTGCCCGATCAGGTCTCCCCCTTCGGTCCCGCTTTTCTCCATCGCGTCAAGAAAGCTCCTTGAGCCCGAGCGTGCTATCGTTCCCAGGTTCTCAACAAGATCCTTTCTGCTCATTCCGATGCCGTAGTCGGTAAAGGTGATCGTATTGTCCTCGCTTGAGGTGGATATTTCGATTTCAAGCGGGAGAGCCTCGTCGTATATCTCTTTTTCGGTAAGCTGTATGTACCTCAGTTTCTCTAGCGCGTCAGAAGCGTTTGAAACCAGTTCCCTGATGAATATCTCCTTGTCCGTATAGAGGGAATTGATCACGATATCCATCAGCCTTCGCACTTCGGCCTGGAACTCGTGCTTTTCAGTTTTCTCCTTGGTCATCCGAAACCTCCATCAAGCGGCAAATTCCGCTTGGAAAAACCTTTTTCACATTAGTAAAAATAAGACTGATTGCTCCCTTGACAAGTGCACGCGGCCCGAGAACCGTTTTTTTTATACGGCAAATGTCCCAAGACGGCTAGCTTGTTGGTGAAAGCTCAGAAGAAAGATACGGGGTCAGGTCTTGATAATGTTCAGAAGACAATCCTACTTACGCCCTATAGCCTCCCCCCAGGCAAAAGCCGCCAGCGCTCCGGGGGTGTCTCTCCACTCATCAAGCTCCCGGCGCCAGTCATCGAACTGCTCCCGGGTGGCAAGCCCGTATTTCGTGGCCGCTTCGACAGTAGCCGGAGAGAAAAACCAAGCGCTAATAAAACCGTGAAGAAAATCAATGTCTTCATCCGTCGAGAAAGGCTCAAACGAAACGCTCGCGCTTATATCCCGGAAACCGGCCTCGATAAACAGCCGCTTGAGCTCCCTGCCGATCTGAGGGTGGCCCCCATTGGCCTCGATAAGCTTCGCGAACGTTTCCCATCCGCCTCTCATCGAAGGCTCAAGAAACGAAGAGTCAACAAACATCTCCCGGCTTGAGATGATGCCGCCGGGCTTTAGAACCCGACGCACCTCCGCCAGAACGGCCACCGTGTCCGGGGCGTGCATGAGCACGGCGTGGCAGTGCGCGACGTCAAACGAGTCATTCTCAAAGGGCAGATCTGTCACACAAGCGGTCTGGAATGTCGCGTTTCGGTGTCCGCCGGCCTCTGCGGCGGCCCGTGCGATCTCGATCTGGGAAGCCTCCATATCGACGCCGAAAAGCTCTCCGGGTTCAACCGCTTCTGCCAGCCCCACCGAAATCGTTCCGGGACCGCATCCGAAATCAAGAACCCGCATGCCCGGCTCAAGGTGCGGGAGCAGGTGCGCGGCACTGCTCCCCGCGTTGCGGCGCCTGAGCAGTTTCTGAAAATCGTCGCTGTATCCCATGGTGTAGGTGGCAGTGGAAGCATCTTGGGTCTTTTTGCTGTTCATGGATTCCTCCCGAGTGTTCTTGGCAAATCATTATAGACCCCAAGCGCCGCATTTAAAAGCCCCGGGGAACCGGAATTCCCAAAAAACTTGAGCAGGGACCTCTCCGCCCTCCCCCTCCTCCAAACACTCACCGGGAATATTCCCTTTTGCTAACTGTTCTCCCGAACCTTTTATCGCCCGTTCAGCTTTAGAGAGCGTCATACTAAAATATGGTCCGAGCCGCGATCTGGAAATATTCACTTTCTTTTTTTCGCTCTCCACACCTAATTCTTTCTCCACAGCGTGAGATCGTCTTGCGCAAAAACCCCGGGCTTAACTGAGGCTTGACAGTGCGCACTCATGTTTGTTAGACTAACTGTACATACCTAGACCGACCGGATGTTCCTAATACGGGAAGTCTGTAATCAAGGGGGGGGGGAAGTGCTTCCATGAAAGATTCAGCCCATAGAAACAAACCGACTCAACTGGAGTTTAGTTCTACCCCCCCCCATTTTATTCCTTAGTTCATAATCAGAGAACACTCGTTTCCCTTATGCTGGCTGCGCTTGTCGGCGCTCTCTTGCTGTTCGCCGCACCTGCCAGTGCGCAGACCACGCTTTGGTCCGCCACGTTGACGGTGAAGAACTTGGGGAGCGGCATAGGATACGGCTGCTGGAACGGTAGCGCAACGCCCTCGGCACGATGCTCGACTGCAGCAACCCTGTCGAACGACGATTTCAACCACGGCGGCGTGGATTATCATGTCAGCGCAATCATTAGTAGTGCCGGCAATCTGGACGTTGCGTTCGACAAGGCGATTCCCCAGAGCCTCCGTACCACCGCGACGCTGAATGTCGGCAGCAATGCCTATACGCTGGCAAGCGCGTCGTTCTCCAACAGCAACAAGACTATGAGTTGGGTCGGGAATTCGGCCGAAATTCCGCTGCTCACCTTGAACTCGAACGTATCGCTGAGCTTGGTGCTGCCGCAGCAGATGCAGACGCTGAGCGTCGAAGCCACCCCGCCATGCGGGTCCACCGTCACCGACCTCTCCGTGCAGCCGTCCCACGTTCTTGTGCTCGATCCCGCCCCGGCTGCAGATACCATCGTAGAATTTCGCTGGGTTGCCGGAGACTCCGCGGGGCCATGGGGAGAGACAGGCCTGCCAATCAGACCGTCCGGACGCTCGGACTCTGTAGCTCACAATCCCTTTGCCGATCTGCGGAATCTGCGCCCTGGTTTCGAGGGATTTGAATTCAGGCTCCAGAGCGACCACAGCGTCATGGCGGAATGCACCTGGACGCTTAGAGAAGGCTCCGTGCGGACTCCGCCTCCGCTCCCACCACCCCCACCT
>VXTZ01000009.1 GCA_009837205.1 Candidatus Dadabacteria bacterium
TTTATATCCCACACGCAGACAGGGTATATGCCTCTAAACTCCGAGGATTTAGCGACTGCTTCTTCGTAATGCGTCGCTTTAATCTGCTATTGTAGCTATAGCATCAGAACGAGATTCGAACACCTCAATGATTTTGTCAAAACCTGCGATCTTGAAGACTTCTTTTACGGAATCAGACAAGGAGCACAATGCGAATCTCGTATTTTTACCTTGGAGTGCTTTTGCAACAATCAGAATTGAACGCAATCCCGCACTATTGATGTAGGACAGCTTTTCAAGATCCAGGACTACAAAATTGCCAGGGGCAATAATTTCATTGTACAGGTTATCGTGGAATTGCCGTGCGTTCACGCCGTGAACTTGACCGGCTGCACTTATTACCAAGATCCCTTTGATATGATCGGCCTGCAACCTGACTTGATTGTTTTGAATGACCATTCTTCCAGCAATCTATCTGACTATAGCACTGCAATCAAGATGGAAGACTATATGTTTAATTATCCGAAAGTTGATGATTGCTAATTAACACAGGGAGTTACGTAACAGTCTTCCCGGATGCTGAAAACAGGTGCTTTTTGGAGAAGACTCTCGGAATCTCTGAGGAGTGGACTGCTAATCTACCTTAATTGTGCATCGGGTTGGAGAGTGTCTTGATGACCTTTTATGTGATTCCCATTTTAAAAATTGTCGACATACTTGTCTATAAGCATTGTGTCTACCTTTTAGGTACAGTTTCTGTAAATTTGTGAACCAATAAGCGCAAAGGGAATTATATACTTAACTAACCTGCGACAAAGATGACTAAGGAGATACGCACAGTAGAGTTTGTCGTTCTGTCTGCCGCTAAGGCGAAGGCAAGGAAGATGTTCCAGGTGGCCGGAGCCTGTCGGTACGTCTGGAACCATTTCAGGGAGAAAAACTTTGCTGACTACCAGGCATTCAAAAACGGCAAGGGAGAAAAACCGAAGACAAATTATTTCTCCCTCGGCCTTGAGTTCACTAGGCTAAGACACAATACGGACTGGCTTCTGGAACTTCCAGCCAATCCCATAAAACATACTCTTAAATATTTTGCCGATGCGCTTGGAGAAGCCATGGCCGGCAAGAAGGGTTTTCCGAAGCCGAGAAGCAGAAAGAGGACTGCCCCTGGTTTTACGCTTCCAGGCAAAGAGAACTTCAGAATAAAGAATATCGATAAGAAATACTCTCTGCTTCTTATCCCGAGGGTCGGCTGGGTAAAGATGACCCGCAGGGGAGGCAATCCCTGGAAGAGCGGTACACCCAAGCAGGTGGTGCTTCGCCATGACGGGCACAGGTGGCGTGCCTTTGTTTCCTACGAGGTTGAAATGGAGAAAAGAGCGGATGACGGTGAGGTTCTGGGAGTTGACATGAACGCACGCCAGGTCGCCACTTCTGATGGACATTTCTACTTCCTTCCCGATTTAAAGAAAAAAGAAGCAAAACAGAAGCGTTATCAGCGGAGGATGGAAAGGCAGGTCAAAGATTCAAACAGAAGAAGAGACACAAAGAAGAAACTCAGAAAGGTAAGCAGAGAAATAGCCAATACACGGAAGAACTGGGTTCACAAGACAACAGATGAAATTTCAGAGAAGTGCGGAACTGTAGTAGTGGAAGACTTAAAGGTTAAGAACATGACTGCTTCCGCAAAAGGAACGATAGAGAATCCGGGGAGAAACGTAAGGCAGAAGTCAGGACTTAACAGGGTGATGCTTGATACCGCCATGGGGGAGATAAGAAGAAATCTTGAGTACAAGTGCGGGAGAGTGATTGAAGTGAATCCCGCGTATACATCTCAGACGTGTTTTGAGTGTGGGCATACAGATAAAGAGAACCGCAAAACCCAAGCGCGGTTCCAGTGTGTGAGTTGCGGATTTGTGTCCAATGCGGACACGAACGCCGCGATTAACATAAGGCGTCTGGGAATGGCGCAACTGCACGGCGAGGGGCGGCGTTCCGTCCTTAAAAGGACTCCTACGACCCGTGAAATCGATGCGAGGCAGCCAGATGGTTAGTCAAGTATATAATTCCCAGTGCAAAACTATTGTAATTGCCACAAGAAACAAGGGGAAGCTGAGAGAATTCAGATCAATTCTTGCAGATGGCTACGATGAGATCCTTTCTCTGGCGGATTTTGATGAGGTCCCCGAGATAAGGGAAACGGGTCTTTCTTTCAGGGAAAATGCTTTTATCAAGGCGAAAACAACCTCTGATTTTCTTGGGATGGACGCTATTGGGGACGACTCAGGCTTGGTTGTAGACGCTCTTGGGGGAGCTCCGGGGATTTATTCGGCAAGGTACGCCGGGGAAGGGTCTTCGGATAATGAAAACAACGAGAAACTACTCTATGAACTTAAAGGAGAGAAAAACAGAAATGCAAGATTTGTCTGCTGTATTGCTTTAGTTCTTGCGGGTGGTACACAGGAATTTTTTGAAGGCGAGTGCCACGGACAGATTATTCAGGAGAAAAGAGGCCAGAGTGGTTTTGGTTATGACCCGGTTTTCTATGTTTCTCAATACGGAAAAACCATGGCTGAACTCGGCCCCGACATAAAAAACAGAATAAGTCACAGGGCTATTGCCTCAGAAAAGCTTCTGTCATATTTTTCGAATTTTAAATAGGTGTTTTAACAACCTGCCTTTGTTTCTTCCTATCTGTCCTTACTTTCTTAAGGCTTAGATGGTCTATGGAGTATAAGAATTTTTCCAATTTTGTCTTGCCAGATTATGTGAAATTTTCGTTTTTAATTGTAAGCTGCTTCCCAATTGAATATATTTAGATTCCGACCTTTGTTTATTGCGGCTGCTTTAACTTGATAAAGGGGTTTCTGCGTGAAAAGCGCAAAGTTTATTTTTGTTACCGGCGGAGTTATGTCTTCCCTGGGAAAGGGTATCTCCGCTTCCTCAATAGGATTCCTTCTTGAATGTTGTGGTCTTCGGGTCACCCTTCAGAAGCTTGATCCCTACATAAACGTCGACCCGGGCACGATGAACCCTTTTGAGCATGGGGAGGTCTTTGTTACCGATGACGGAGCGGAAACAGATCTTGATCTCGGCCATTACGAAAGATTTACCAAAGCTCAGCTTGGCAAGAAAAACAATCTCACAAGCGGCAAGGTCTACGATTCCGTTATTTCCAAGGAAAGAGAGGGGAAATTCCTCGGCAAAACAGTCCAGGTAATCCCTCATATAACTGATGAGATAAAATCCCGCGTGCTTGCCCTTGAGGATGACAACGACGTCATCATAGTCGAGATCGGCGGTACCGTGGGAGACATAGAGAGTCTTCCTTTTCTTGAGGCGGTAAGGCAGTTAAGGTCGGATCTCGGCAAGAAGAACACGCTTTTCATACATCTTACATACGTTCCCTATGTTGCCGCGGCCGGAGAATTGAAAACAAAGCCTACACAGCACAGCGTAAAGGAACTTCTCCAGATAGGGATTCAGCCCGACATACTCCTGTGCCGCACCGAGGATAAGTTCCTTCCCGAAGAGGTTAAAAGAAAAATAGCCCTTTTCTGTAACGTCGAGCAAAAAGCCGTGGTTACAGCCAAGGATGTTGAGCACATATATGAAGTTCCGCTTATGTATAAGAAAGAAGGATTGGCCGAGATAATCATTGAATATCTTGGTATGTGGACCAAGAAACCAGACATGGGGGAGTGGGAGGAACTCATTCAAAAGGTAAAGAACATGAAAGAGACAGTGCGCATAGCCGTTGTCGGAAAATATGTTTCACACGGAGACGCTTACAAGAGCCTCCACGAGGCCCTTTACCACGGTGGTTTAGCCAACGACTCAACCGTCGAAATAAAATACGTGAATTCAGAAAAAATGGACGGCATGTCTCCGGACAACTATTTTTCCGATGTTCACGGAATACTTGTCCCTGGAGGATTCGGGGAGAGGGGGATTGACGGCAAAGTAGACGCTACAAAATATGCAAGGGAAAATCAGATTCCCTTTTTCGGAATTTGCTACGGCATGCAGCTTGCCGTTATTGAATTTTCAAGGAACGTGTGTGGCATAGATGACGCGGATACGACTGAGAACAACGGCGATACTCAGAACCCGGTTATAGACATAATGGAATCGCAAAAGAACATAAGTGAAATGGGCGGGACAATGAGACTTGGGGCTTACCCCTGCGTCATAAAGCCCGAGACCTTGGCTAGCAGCATCTACGGGACCTCAGAGATTTCCGAAAGACACCGCCACCGGTTTGAAGTGAACAACGGTTACAGAGAAATTCTTGAGTCAAATGGAATGGTTCTTTGCGGCCTCTCGCCGGATGGAAATCTGGTTGAAATCATGGAACTTAAGGATCATCCTTGGTTTGTCGGCTGTCAGTTCCACCCTGAATTCAAGTCAAAGCCCCTCAGTGCCCACCCGCTTTTCAAAGATTTCATAAGAGGGGCGCTTCGCTACAAGGATTCTCTTACCTGATCGAATTGCTCCATTCGATGAATCTCCCCAGTATAAACGAACTTGTTGCCTACAGAAAAAGAAGGGAGCCTGCTCTGGGAGTGGTCCTCTACGCCCATCCCGACAAACTCTCCGTTCTCTCAGAAGATGGAAAGCGTTACTCGGTTGAACCGAAAAAAGTCGTACTGTTAACCGGAATAACCGTTCCCGAAACCCTCACCGACTCTGAGAAGAAACTCGAAATGAGAAAATGGAGAAGAGAACTTGAAGAGAAAAAAGACTCCGTTGATATGGAAACGCTGTGGGAGTGTGTTGTGGAGGAGCAGGAAACCGTGAGCTTTGAGGAGATACTGGAGCTATATTCGGGGGCAGAGCAGGTTTCTTTGGAGCAGAGGTTTCTGCTTTTTTGGGCCGTGGATAAAAACACTGTCTACCTTGCAAGAGGCGAAAATGGCTATCTCGTTCGCTCGCGGGAGGACGTTTCCAAGACACTTCGTATCCTTGAACTCAGAGAAGAAAGAGAACAAAAAGCGCAGGCCGCCGTAAGCTGGGTGCGTTCTGTTATAAGTGGAGAAACTCCTCCGGTGGTTGATGAAATCCACGGCGAGTTTCTTGAACTCATCGAGCGGTACGTCATTGATCTTGACGGTTATGAACGGGCTAAGGAAGCCAAGGGGTTTCTTTATGAAGCGGGGCTTAAGGAAGTGGAGTCGGCGGTTGAATTTCTTATAAAAACGGGCTTCTGGAAGAAAGACGATGACCCGGAATCAAAAAAAATCACTTTTCATTTCAGACACTCCCAAAGAGCGCTTGAAGAGGTGGAAGCTATTTTGAGCGCTGAGGAAGATTTTGCAAGCCTTACCGACAGAACGGATCTTGAAGTTTTTTCAGTTGATAGTGAGACAACCCAAGACATTGATGACGCCATTTCGTTTGAAACGCACGGGGATCAGATCATTCTGGGAGTCCACATCTCGAATGTCGCCCATGTTGTGAGCAGGGGAAGTTTTATTGATCAGGGGGCCCTTGATCGCGCTGAGACGGTTTATTTTCCGGAGGGACGCGTGGATATGTTTCCCAGGGATCTTGTGAACAAGAAACTCAGCCTTACTGCCGGCGACCTCCGACCTGCGCTTTCTCTTTTCGCCACTTTTAAAAGAGAGGAGTTTACTTTGATCGATTATAGCTTTGAAGCGACGGTCATAAGGATTTCGAAGAATCTTACCTACGCCGAAGCGACTGAAATGTTGCGCAACACACAATGGGGAGAATTCCTTGTGTCTCTCACTGATTCACTCAGAGCAGAGAGAATCAACAAGGGAGCCTTGATAGTGCAGCTTCCGGAGCTCAAGATCAGGATTGGAGACCAAGATAGAATTTCAGTCAGCAAAGATTACATGGATTCTCCCGCCCACAATGTCGTTTCCGAATGCATGATACTTATGAACCGGCTTTCGGCAGATTTTTTCGATAAAAACGGAATTCCGGCACTCTTCCGTTCTCAGACCCAGGATATTGAGCCTGAAGCCAGGGAACTTGACCCCGAAGACGTCCTTTTCCCGGTAAAGGTAGCAAAGCACCTAAAACCTTCTTTTGTTGCCCTTGCTCCCGAAGTCCATAAGTCCCTAGGAGTTTCCCGCTACGTGCAGATGACTTCTCCGATAAGAAGATACACGGACCTTCTTATGCAGCGCCAGCTTATATCCTGGCTCAAGGAACAGAAGATTTGCTACTCGGAAAGCGAGCTTGAAGCCACAAACACGCATGTGAGCCTTGCAACCAGGGAAATAAAAAACGCGCAGAGAGGCAGACACAGGTACTGGTTTATACGCTATATTCTGGAAAAGGATATAAAAGGGGCGACCGGCTACGTAAGTTCCAAGGGATATAGCGGGTTTAACGTCTATATTCCGGAGTTTCTGATCGAACTTCCGCTTTCTAACTCAGGCGGCAGGGTTTTTGATATAGGAAGTGAGCTTTCCCTCTCAATCTGGGGGACCGATCCTCTTAGAAGAAGGATACGCGTGAGTCCGACGTAGCTTTCGGTTTGCCGGAACCCAAGTTCAAACAAGCATATGCCGTCGAAGTGGGAAAGACCGCCCTCTTCAGTGCTTTTTTTCAAGAATTTCGAGAATTTCTTCAAGCCCCGTGACCTTTACTCTCGGTCTCCCCTTTTTTTCGCCTTCTTTCTTCTCGAACCAGTCAACCCGCAGCCATTCATTGTAGGAAATATGTTTTTCTTCGAGCAGTTCCTTTATACTCTCATCCGAGGCGAGTTCGGGACGCAGCGTATTTCCCCTCTCGATGTCCTCGATCATGCAGCTTACGGTTTCGCCGGAGTCGGCCTTGTTCGTACCGATAACTCCGGTCGGTCCGCGTTTTATCCACCCTGTGGTGTAGAGTCCCGTAATCGGATTGCCGCCCGCTTTGTCAAGCACTCTTCCTTTTTCGCTGGGGATTACCCCTGAACTGTCATCAAACGGTACGTCCCGAAGAGGTATTCCCCGGTACCCGACGGAGCGAAAAACCAGGTCGGTAGGAATCTCTTCGGTCTCGTCCGTGGGCTTGGGCCTAAGGGAGCCATCATCGGATTTGTAAAGCCTGTTTTTCACGACTTTCACGCTTTTTACCCTGTTGTCTTCTCCGGCAATTATTTCTATCGGAGAAACCAAGAATCTTATGACTACTTTCTTTGATTTGGAGGGAACCCTCTCGGAAGCTTTTTTTATAAGCTCTATTTTCGTCTGGGCTGTCCTGTTCGGTTTACGCTCAAGCTCCTCGAGCGTAAGGGAATCGGGCTCCGCTTCGTCCGCCAGGGTAAGGAGATCCGCATCCTCAAGATTCTCAAGTTCCCGCAGCTCTGGGTTAGTGAAGGCCGCCTGCGCGGGGCCTCTTCTTCCAAGCATGTGTATTTCCCTTATTCCGCTTTTGGCCAGTTCTTCAAGTGCGTAGTCTGCGATATCCGTTTTTTCCATCTCGCTTCTTGTGAGGGAAAGAATTCTCGCAACATCCACCGCGACGTTCCCGACTCCGACTATGACGACTCTTTTCCCCGAAAAATCAAAACCAAGGCCCATGTGATCCGGGTGGGCGTTGTACCAGCCTACAAACTCCGTTGCCGTATGGCTTCCGATTATGCCCTCTCCCGGTATTCCCATTTTTCTGTCGGTCTGGGCCCCTGTTGCGAAAACTATTTGGTGGTAACGGCTGCGCAGGTCCTCAAGCGTTAAGTGTTTTCCGAACTCTACAAGTCCGAAAAATCTGAATTGAGGATTGGACGCGATTTTATCATAAACTCTGGCTACGCTTTTTATCTTCTGGTGGTCCGGAGCTACCCCGCTTCTCACGAGACCGTGGGGAGTCGGGAGTTTTTCGAACATGTCTATGAAGACGCGGTCGCCAAGTTTCTTCTGCAGATGGTCGGCTGCGTAGAAAGCTGCGGGTCCCGACCCGACTATGGCAACTTTTATTGTTTCAAGACTCATGGCGTGGGAAGTATATATACAATATTTCATAAATCTATTGCCGAGAAAGCTTTTTCTTCTTTAATCTTTTAGGTTCGTGGTAGGGAATTCTTAGATGCTCCTTTTTCCGCTAACAGGGTCTGATGGTGGTATAATACTATCTTCTTTGTGTGTGGCGGAGAGACCCTATGATTGCTAAAGAGCGTACTGAACCGGAGCATTTTCATCTCAAGGTGGTTCATGAGATAAGCGACTTGATCAACAAGTCCGTAGGTCTTAACACCGTTTTGGGTCGGGTGGTCAGAAAAATTTCGTCCTCGCTTAACTACGATGTCGTTTCCATATACGTCTGGGATGATTCAAGAGAAGTTCTCAGGCTCGCGGCTAACAGGGGCCTTCAGGTTAAACCGAAAAGTGATATCTTTCTGCGCTCGGATGAAGGTCTTACCGGGATGGTTCATAAAACGAAGGTTCCTTTGGTGGCCATGCCGGCTTCCAAGCATCCCAATTACAGATATTTTCCCGAAATAGGCGAAGAGGAGTACGAAAGTTACATAGGCGTTCCCATAATGCTTCACGACGTGTGTGTCGGGGTGCTTGTCGGGCAGAACAAAACCCCCATGCAGATAACCCCGGCCGAGCAGACTCTTTTTCAGATAATAGCACTACGACTTGCCGGGGTTCTTGAAGTCGCAAACACCCTGGACCGGCTGAAACCCCCGTCCATGGTAAAGCACGAGACGAGGAGCTACCAGGGAAAAGGAGTTTCTGAAGGGGTGGCTTTGGGTAAAGCGGTTACATTCCGCGGGCTTTTCCGCCAGATGTCCACTATGGAGATGACGGCCCGTACTCCAGGAATCGAGAAGAGAAGAGTTAGAAATTCTATAAAGAATATATCGCAAGATCTTAAAAAGACTATTAAAAAAATGGATTCTGAAGGGAAGCTCTCGAAAAACGAAGTGGATATTTTCCGTTCACATCTGATGATAGTGGATAGCCGCGACATGGAGAAAGGAACTGGCGAACTCATAGATGAAAAGAGGGTTCCAGCCGAGGCTGCGGTGGTTGAGTATCTCGAAACCCAGGCATCACGTTTTGAATCCTTGCCGGATTCTTATATGAGGGAGAGGGCCTACGATTTCAGAGATATAGGTGAGAGAATGCTCCGGGATCTTACCCGTTCAAAGGACGAGAATATTTCCGCTTCCGCCGACGGAGAGCCCTTGATACTTGTGGCAAGAGAGATAGGCGTTTCTTTTGTCACGGCTGCTGAAGGGGAAGTGGGGGGAATAGTCCTTGAAAAAGGCGGAGAGACTTCGCACGCGGTCATAATAGCGAAATCGCTTGGGATTCCGGTAGTTGTCGGCATAGACAACATCGTGAATCTGATACATCCCGGGGAGGATATGATAGTTGACGGGAGAAGCGGTTTCATTTTCACAAACCCCGACCAGGTGCTTAAGGATGAGTATCTGTCCATGCACCAAAAAGCCGTTGAACTCCGCAGCTTCATAGAGACTGAAGCCGAAAAAAGTACCAGCACCGGTCTTGACGTCGAAATAACGGCGAATGTCGGAATTCCGGCCGATGCCGAGGTGGCCAAGCGTTACGGCATTAAGAGAGCGGGACTTTTCAGAACGGAGTTTGCCTTCGCGCGGTTTAAGAAGTGGCCTAGTGTAAGGTCCCAGCTAAAGATATACAAGGAGATCTCAGCTAATTTTGAGGATGGAGTGACCATTAGGACCTTGGATGTGGGTTCTGACAAGATACTTTCCTATCTCAACATGCCCAAAGAAGAGAACCCCCTTCTTGGCCTTCGCTCGATCCGCTTTTCAATGGAGTATCTTGATCTTTTCAGGGATCAGGTGAAATCCATTTTGCTCGCGGCGAAGAAAGGGGGGAATTTCAAGATTCTTCTGCCTATGGTATCAAATGTCTGGGAGGTTGAGACCGCGGCGCAGATAATTGAGGAACTGTCTGTCGAAGTCAGTCTTCACCGACATGATATACCGAAGCTCGGAATAATGATGGAAGTTCCGGCGCTTGTGTATCAGTTCGGAGATTACGCGGACTTAATAGATTTTGTTTCCATTGGAACAAACGACCTCATACAGTACCTGCTTGCGGTGGATAGAAATTCAAACGCGGTTGGACATCTTTACTCGGCTTTTCATCCTTCCGTGGTGAGAATGCTGGATTTTACAAGAGAGCAGGTTCTCTCAAGCGGAAAGGAGCTTTCAATATGTGGAGAAATAGCGGGAGTTCCTTCCGGTACGCTCCTTATATTGGCTCTTGGTTACCGTCATCTGAGCGTTTCTCCGCTTCGGTTTCCTTATGTGAAATTTCTTTCGGACAGGCTTTCTGAGCAGATGATTGAGGAAATGAGGTCCGATCTACTGCTGCTCTCAAAGGAGTCCGACATAGAGAGATACTTAAAGGATGTCCTTAACTCCATAAACCCGATGTTGCTCGAAGTAGAGTAGCCATGATCAAAAGATCTATCCTTATTCCGCTGGTGCTTTTTATTCTCACGGCGGCCACGACTTTTCTTTCCGGCTACATGATAAGCGGAACTTATACGGGAGGCGTTCTTTTCTCGCTTTCTCTGGTCGCCATTCTTGGAGCCCATGAAATGGGTCATTACTTTTACGGCAGGAAATACGGCGTTTCCATAACTCTTCCCTGGTTTATTCCTGCTCCTCCCTTCCTTTCCCCTATAGGGACGTTCGGGGCTTTTATAAGGATAAAGTCTCGGATACGCAGCCGAAGGGAACTTTTCGACATAGGGGTCGCTGGTCCCATAGCCGGGGTGATAGTAGCTCTTCCGGTCTTGTTTGTCGGGCTGCTTTTCTCGGAAGTGGTCGCTTTGGATTCTGAGAGGCTTTCTGAGATACAGGCGGCCATGTCTCTTGGCAATTCTCTCGTATTTGCCCTTTTCTCAAAAATGGCTATCGGGGAAGTCGCCCAGGGATACGAAATTCTGCTGCACCCCGTTGCATTTGCGGGATGGATAGGCCTTTTCGTAACCGTCTTGAATCTCATGCCCGCTGGGCAGCTTGACGGAGGGCATCTTGTATACTGCGTCTTCCCGGCGGAGTGGCATAAAGCTATATCGGCTGCTACGGTTATTTTCCTTGCAATAATGGGAGTGGGAACGGTACCTCTGATGGACTTTGCGGATTATCTGGGCTTGTGGGTGCTTGGCATTCTTCCTGAGTGGCTTATGTTTGAGGGTTGGGTCGGCTGGCTTTTCTGGGCGATACTGCTTTTAGTGCTCGGCACATCCCATCCGCCGACCATATCGAGTGATGCCGAGATCGGTGCCGGAAGAAAAGCGCTTGCTTTTCTCTCACTGCTTATTTTTATTTCCTGTTTTACCCCTGTTCCCATCAGTATCGTGGAGTTCGGTTAGGTCGTTTTGCGTTTAGTTAAAGAATCTGTTACAATCACCCTGATAGGTTGGATTGACTCTTAGGGTGTTGGAGTGAAAAAGAGGGTGGTTCACATACGGGAATCCAATCCGACCGACAACTTGATTTAAACAATTTCACTACTACGAGGAGATTCACAAATGTCGAAGAATACTTTGTCTGTAAAGGATAACAGGACAGGTAAAACATACGAACTTGCTATAGACAACGACACCATAAGGGCCACTGATCTTCGTCAGATAAGGGTTAAGGACGAAGATTTTGGCATGATGAGCTACGACCCGGCTTTCGGGAACACGGCTTCGTGCAAAAGCAAGGTTACCTTCATTGACGGAGAAAAGGGGATTCTGAGATACAGGGGGTACCCGATAGAAGAGCTGGCGAAAAAAAGTAACTTCCTCGAAGTTGCCTATCTCCTTATTCACGGTGAGCTGCCTAACAAATTGCAATATGACAGCTGGGTTCACGACATAACGCATCACACCTACGTGCATGAAAACATAAGGAAGCTCATGGATGGATTCCGCTACGACGCGCACCCGATGGGCATGCTTCTTGCGACCGTCGGAGCCCTCTCGACCTTCTATCCGGGGGCAAAGGACATATTCGATACCGACGTGCAGAAACTTGAGATAAGAAGGCTCATAGCGAAGACGCCGACCATAGCTGGATTTTCCTACAGGCATATAATGGGTCTTCCATATGTATACCCCGACAACGAACTCAGCTACGCCGGGAATTTCCTTTCAATGATGTTCAAGATGACCGAGGCCAAGTATGAGCCGAATCCGGCGATAGAGAAAGCGATAGACGTTCTTTTCATCCTCCATGCCGACCACGAGCAGAACTGCAGCGCAAGCGCGATGAGAAACGTCGGAAGCTCCCATCCGGATCCTTACTCCGCGGCCGCCGCGGCGATTGCCGCCCTGTACGGTCCTCTTCACGGCGGAGCAAACGAGGCGGTGCTTGAAATGCTTGCCGACATAGGTTCGATTGACAAAATTCCGCAGTACATAGAAAGGGCCAAGAAAGGAGAATTCAGGCTCATGGGCTTCGGGCACAGGGTGTACAAGGCTTACGACCCGAGAGCGGCGATAATAAAGGATATAGCCCACGACGTGTTTGAAGTCACTGGGAAAAATCCTCTGCTTGACATAGCGCTTGAGCTTGAGAGAATAGCCCTTGAAGATGACTATTTCGTAAGAAGAAGGCTTTACCCGAACGTTGATTTCTACTCTGGACTCATATACCAGAGCATAGGTCTTCCCACGAGCATGTTTACCGTGCTTTTCGCGATAGCTAGAATGGCCGGGTGGCTTGCCCAGTGGCTTGAGCTGATGAACGACCCCGAAACCAGAATCGCAAGGCCTAGACAGGTCTATCTGGGGGAAGATAATAGAAAATACGTGGCAATGAGCAAAAGGCGTAAGAAGAAGTAGTTGATCAATCTTTGGAAGATTGATGGAGTTCCGCTTGTAATTAGTACAACTGCCGCGAGGATCTGCGGGGCAGGGGATGATGTTGCTTTTTCAGCCCATGCAATATTTGTCCGGTCAATTTCGTAATTCCAATTTCTTTCATAATTTCACCGGATTGCGTTGCTATCAAAAAGGGAAATTGGTAGAATAGCCCTTACTGGTTGTTCTCCATTGATTAAATACGGACAAGTCAATCCCATTAAATAAGAATCTGTGAAGGCGGCACTCCTAGCGCTCCAACTCCTGGTTCTTTTTGCGCTTTCCGGATGTGGTTCCACATCTTCGAATTTGTGCAGTGACGCGCAGGTAGCATCTTCCGTCGAGTCTGCTCGACATTCCCAACGCTGTGAAGTTTCTATCCGACAATCTAATGAGACAATTATCATAGGGAATCTGATTAAAGACGCCGGCGGAGCAAAGTGCGGCGCAATCCTTATACGCGACGGCCACATTCTTGATATTCTTGATATTGGCAAGACAAACAGCATCGAAGCAAAGATTCCTGATGCCTCGGTATTTGATTGCAGCAGTTCGTACATTTTGCCTGGCCTGATAAATCCGCACGAACACCCGGATTGGAGCGGAGGATTTCCGGATCCGATGACGCGTTCCGTGTATTCGCACCGTGATCAATGGCGGGGTGTAGCCAGCCCGGAGTACTATGCGGTCGAGTTTGAGAGGGTTGAAGAAGATGTCCAGAAATTCTGGATAGAACTCCGCCACCTTCTGTCTGGTACCACCACGATGGCCGGTTCAGGCGGCATTGAGGGACTTGTTAAAAATGCGGGTGGTCGTCCCGGAGACGAAGCAAGGTACTTCTATCTTGCTGAGATGGAGACGTTTCCCTACGGTTTTGACGCTACCGAGGAACTCAGCGGGTTTTCTTGCCCGTTAGCGCCAACCGAGTCCCGCGATCCCCGCAGCCTTTTTCTTGAGTTTGAGGACAAACCGCCCTATGTGCCGCACATTGCGGAAGGAACCAACTGCACGGCGGAAATTGAAGGGAAGTTCTATCTGGATTATGTCTCGAAGAACCCGGAGCGGCGTTACTCCCTTATCCACGGAGTGGGACTGAGCCGTCAAGACGTTGAGCGCCTGAAGGACCTCGACGTGACTCTTATCTGGTCGCCGAGGTCAAATGTGGTTCTTTACGGGACCACAGTGGATATTCCGAACGCGTTGCGGGCCGGTGCCCGAGTCGCGATCAGTACGGATTGGTCATACTCGGGTTCGTACAATCTTCTTGAGGAATTTCGCTGTGCTGAGCATATTGACAACGCGAAGTGGGATGATCATCTGTCGGGAAGCGACTACTGGCGTATGGCTACGGAGCACGCAGCATACTCGCTGGACGTAGAGAAACTGACCGGCAAGCTGGAGCAGGGCTTTGCGGCGGATATCATGATATTTCGGAAGCGGACTAATGCCCCCTTTAAAGACCTGATTTCATCGGAGGTATCGGACGTCATTGCAACGTTTGTCGAAGGCGAACTTCTCAGTGGATACAGCAACTCCTTCGACCCTTCTCATCTTCCGGCCCAATGCTCGCACCGTATCGGGCAGCATTTCATTTGTGTTGATTATGCTAAGTACCCCTCCTTCAATCATGAAGAGTTGCTGAGTTCCAACAAGAATGCGGTCCCCCTGTTTTCGCCGGACAGGCAAGCGAGTTGTGAATGACCAATAGGAGCTATTGATTCTTTAAGCAGCTTTTTCAAAAAGGACTCACAACCTTGGGAATCCGGAGTTCTTAAAAGTTGTTCCAGCAAAAAGCAATGCGGGGAAACACCTGCGCCTAACTTGCCGAAAAATGTTTTCCTATTATCGTGTTGTAATAGTAGTCAATCGTGTGCTCGGTATTGGCTATTAGGATTGAGATGGCCTCGTTACGGCCTTTCTCCGATAGAATAAATGCTTTCCCACTGTTTTCACGCGCTGCTTTTTCCTCGAGCATTTCCAGAAAAGAGTCTTTGAAAGTGTCCCTGTCGTCCCGAAGGGCCGTCTCAAGCAGGGCTTCGTCCTGAAGATCGTATTTTTTCTTTTTTATCTCCTCGCGAAGCGCTAGAGAGAATTTCTCAAGATCAAGTTCAGGGAAATTTCCCCTGGCGATTTCCTCGAATACGCGGAGCAGTTCTTCCATCATTGTTGCTGAGCACCCTGATGCTGGTTTGAGGGACTGAATTTCCCTATGTCACTGAGCAGGCATGACACCAGATCTATTGTGTGACTGATATCGCTTTTATAGGCGATGGAACTCGGGCTGTGAAGATACCTTGTCGGAACTGACAGGACGGCTGCCCTGGTCCCCTTTCCGGTGACCTGCATGGCGGTTGCGTTTGTGCTGCCCGCTTTTTTTACTGTTATCTGGTAAGGGATTTCGTTTTTCTCCGCAAGTTCCTTTATAAAAAAGCTGAATGGTCTGTGCGCCACCAGGAACCTGTCTGAAAGTCTGATCTCGGGTCCCTTGCCGATATTGGCAAAGGATTTGCTTTCCGAGACCCCCGGTATGTCCATTGCCACAGTGCCTTCAAGTGCAACGGCGAAGTCCGGTTCGTAAACCGGCGTTATTACCCTCGCCCCGCGAAGCCCGACTTCTTCCTGCACGGTAAATGTAACTATGAGATTGCAGCCCGGATTCGGAGTCTTTCGAAGAGCTTCGATTATTACAAAAAGACCCATCCTGTCGTCAAGGGCCTTTGAGATTACGGAATCCTCGGTTTCATCGAGGGAAGTGTCAAATGACACCATGTCCCCTATTTTTACTAGGTCGGCGACTTTTTCAGGACTGAGCCCAAGGTCGACCGCGCAGTCTTCAATTTCCGGAACCTCCTTGGCCCCTCCGCTGCTCCTGGTCACGTGGGGTGGAACCGCTGCCACCACCCCTTTTAGAGGTTCTTTTCCCCAAACCACCAGGCGCTGTCCGTAAAAAACCCTGGCGTCCATTCCTCCAAGCGGGGTTACCCTTAAAAACCCTCTGTTATCTATATGGTGTACCATGAATCCTACTTCGTCCATGTGGGCGTCAAGAACAAGAGTGGGACCGTCTCCCGGGATGCGGGCGATTACGTTTCCCATGACGTCTTCGGTGATGTCTTCTGAGAATTTCTTTATTTCCTCAAGCAGAATCGCCTTCACCTTGCCCTCATCCCCGGGCATTCCTGGAGTGTCGCAAAGCTTCTTTAGAAGTTCTATATCCATGATGGGCTGATTATAACCAAACGGCCTTCTTTTCCAAAACCGCGGAAAGAAGCACGAGCTTTCCAGATTGATTTATAAGTTTAAAAGCTTAATCTTTATACCAAAGTGCGAACTGAAAACAGGAGACGGACTTGAACCCAGACGACCCCGGTCTTTTCAGACCTAAAAAAGAATCTCTTCCTCTTCCCGAGAGAATGAGACCCGAGAGCATACAAGAGATGGTAGGCCAAGAGCATCTGATAGGGCCGCAGGGGCTTGTTACGAAAACGCTTGAGGCTGGGGGAGTGCATTCCATGATATTCTGGGGTCCCCCTGGGACAGGGAAAACGACTCTTTCAAGGCTTATCGCGGGCAGGGCTGGTGCCAAGTTCATACAGATAAATGCGATTTCTTCCGGAGTCAGGGAACTTAGGGATATTGTCGCGGACGCAAGAGACGCTCTTTACTCCGGGCGGAAAACCGTGCTTTTCATTGACGAGATACACAGATTCAACAAGGCACAGCAGGCGGCGTTTCTCAAGAGCGTCGAAGAAGGGGTCTTGGTGCTTATAGGTGCTACCACTGAAAATCCTTCGTTTGAAGTCATAAGCCCGCTTCTTTCCCGCTGTCAGGTTTATGTCCTTGATCCGCTTTCGGCACAGGATCTTGAGCTCATACTCGAAAAAGCCTTCTCCGAGGAAAAGCTTCTTGAGGATGCCGATATCTCGACTGAGGCTCGTGGCGAACTCATCGCCCTTTGCGGCGGAGACGCCAGAGTGATGCTGAACGCGCTTGAAATCGCCTCTTCCCTTGTTCGTTCAAAGAAACTCTCTCGGATTGACACTGATCTCGTGAGAGAGATTTTCCAGAAAACAGGCCTTCTCTATGACAGGGCGGGGGAGGAACATTACAATACGATTTCCGCTTTTATAAAAAGTGTGAGGGGAAGTGATCCCGACGCGGCGGTTTACTACTTGGCGAGAATGCTTGAAGCTGGGGAGGACCCGAAGTTCATCGCAAGACGTCTTGTGATACTTGCTTCAGAGGATATTGGAAACGCCGAACCTTACGCGCTTACCCTCGCGACTGACTGCTTCACGGCGGTTAATTACGTGGGAATGCCTGAGAGCAGGATAATCCTTTCTCAGGTTACGACCTATCTTGCCAGTTGCCCCAAGAGTAACGCTGCTTACAGGGCGATAAAAAAGGCCGAAGCCGATGTGAGAAAGAATCCGGGCCTCCAGATTCCTCTTCACCTGAGAAACGCCCCCACGAAACTTATGAAAGATCTTGGTTACAAAAAAGGCTACAAGTACGCCCACGACTACGAGGATCATTTTGTCGAAGACGATTTTCTTCCCGAGGAGATAAAAGACAGCGTTTACTACGAGCCCACCGACAAGGGGAGAGAGGCAAACCTCAAGAAGTACCTGGAAGCGAGGTGGAAGAAGAGAAAAAAATGATCGGGGGAGATCAGTCTTTTCTTTCTATGAGTTCGATTTTGTACGAATCGGGGTCCTCAACGAAAGCTATCACGGTCGTTCCGTGTTTCATGGGCCCAGGAGCTCTGGTTACCCGTCCGCCGGCCTGTTCTATTTTTTCGCACGTCGCATAGATGTCCTCTACTCCAAACGCCATGTGTCCGTAAGCTCCTCCATGGTCGTATTGCGAAGTATCCCAGTTATGTGTGAGTTCTAGGAAAGGTTCCGTGTCGCCACCGTAACCTAGGAAAGCTAGCGTGAAGCGGCCTTCGGGATAATCGGTTTTCCTGTGAAACTTAAGACCGATTACATCTGTATAAAAAGCGATTGATTTCTCAAGGTCGCCAACCCTTATCATTGTGTGAAGATATCTCATGTGTCTGACCCAGTCGTTTGTCCGATTTTGCTTATCAATTATTATACTCTGTGATCTCCTGAGCGGTAAAGAGACTGCAGGGGTGTGATATGACCAAAAAGAAGCTAGAAAAACCGAAAACCAGAAAGCCTGTTTCAACGCGACCCGGCAAAGCCATACCTTCGAAAAAAGACGTCGAGGAGAAGAAAAGATTCAGGAAAGCGGACTGGGAAAAGGAAATCAAAAAATAAACTTATGGGAACCTCCGAAAACGTAAAAGCGGGGATAACCGGGGCGACGGGTTTTATCGGTGGCAAGCTTGCTGAAAAACTTGCAGACGAGGGTTTTTCGATAAAATGCCTGGTAAGAGAAACAAGCGATACCGAAAAGTTGCGTTCTCTGGGTGCCGAACTTGTCCACGGGGACCTTTGCGACTCCAGTTCGCTTCAAGCTTTTCCGGAAAAGTGCGATTACGTTTTTCATCTTGCTTCCAAGGTTTCTGACTGGGGACCAAGGGATGATTTTTTCAGACAGAACGTGGAGGCGACGAAAACCCTTCTTCGGTCCTGTGTTGAGGCTGGGGTAAAAAGGTTTATCTACATGAGTTCCTCCGGAGTTTTGTGGAACGCTTCTCTTTTCGGAACGGTGAACCTTGATGATATAGATGAGAGTTATCCATGCCCGCAAAGCTATAATAATTTTTATAATGAAACCAAGGCATTGTCTGAAAAACTTGTGAGAGAATATGACGGACTGGAAGGCTTGGAAACGGTCATATTAAGACCGTCAAACGTATGGGGAGCTGGTGACACGGTCATACTTCCGAGAATAGCCGATGCCTGCCTGAAGGGAATTCTGGTTAACATGGGTTTCAACAAAAAAATCGTCTCTCCATGCCATGTTCTGAACCTTGTTCACGCCACGATGCTTGCGGCTTCTGCACCCTCCGCGTCCGGCAACACCTACTTTGTAAATGACGGGCTGCAGATTGATACCGGCCGTTTTGTCTCTGATCAGCTTACGTCAATAGGAATTGAGTGGAAAAAACCGATTACCATACCTTATATTCTTGGATATTCTGCCGCTTTTATTCTTGAGAAAGTCTTTGAATTCAGGCGGTCTGAGACTCCTCCCGTACTTACCCGTTTCGGCGTCTGCGCCCTTTCGAAAAGCAGGACTTACAGCATAGGAAGAGCAAGGAGGGATCTGGCATATGAACCGGTGTGCGGTTACGAGGCGGGAATGGATGGGCTTGCGCAGTGGGTTTCAGAGATCGGCGGTTATGAAAAAATTCTTGGAAAAGGGAAATGATATGCAACCCGGCGTACTTGCGATAGAAACCAGGGGACTTGAAAAGCAGTTCGGGTTTTTCCCCGTACTGAAGGGAATTGATCTTACCGTTGAACAGGGCGGATTCCTCACCGTTTTCGGTCCCAATGGCGCCGGCAAGTCCACCTTGCTTTCCATTCTTTCGACATTCATAAAACCCGGCGGGGGAGAGGCCTTTGTAGCCGGTTTTGACGTTTCCAGGGAAAAACAGCGGATAAGAAAACTTATAGGATTCATCTCCCATAACACGATGCTTTATGAAAACCTCACCGCCTGGGAAAACCTCGAATTTATAGGCGCGTTCTACGACGTGCCTGATTTTAAAAAGAGGTGCTCTGATATTCTTGAGAGGGTTGAGCTCTACGCTAAGAAGGATGTGCTCGTAAGCACCCTTTCTTTCGGAACGCGTCAGCGCCTTGCTATCGCCAGAACGCTTCTTCACGACCCGCAGATACTTTTTCTGGATGAGCCGTACAGCGGCCTTGATTACGGCGGAGCTGCCATCCTTACCTCGATCCTGGGTTCAATGAAAGCGGACAAAACCGTAGTTATGACAACCCATAATGTCTATGAGGGGCTTTCCCTGTGCGACAAGGTGGCAATTCTCGATCAGGGAGAGGTGGTCTACGCGTCCGCGCAGAAACCCGCCCGTGAGGAATTTCAGGATATCTACATGTCTTGCGTCAGAAGCGGGGACGGGCAATGAGGAATATACTGCTTATATTCAGAAAGGATTTTCTGGTGGAGTGGCGTTCAAAGCAGATATTTCCGACGATGTTCGTATTTTCGCTTCTGCTTCTCCTGGTTTTCAATGTCGCTTTTGAATTCCGCTCGGATGTTGATTCCCGGGCAGTCTCGGCCGTTATATGGATAACTTTTATTTTTTCCGGACTCCTGGCTCTCGGAAGATCTTTTTCGCTTGAAAAAGAAAATAACGCCTTCGCCTTTCTTCTTCTGACTCCTGTAAACAGAAGCTGCATCTATCTCGGAAAACTGCTTTCAAACGCGGTTATGGTCCTGCTTTCCGAGCTCTTCATACTCCCGCTTTTCCTCCTGTTTTTTCTTTCTGGCGCAAAGGAGATTTCGCTTTCATTTGCGGGCACCATACTTCCTTTTCTCGGGGTTATGGTTCTTGGAACGATAGGGTTTGTGTCGCTCGGAACTTTTTTTTCTTCGATGGCCCTTAATACGAAGCTTCGCGACATGATGCTTCCACTGCTGATTTTTCCCCTCATCATACCTGTCGTGATAACTTCGGTCGGAATATGTTCCTCGATACTGGAAGGAAGACCCCCGGATTACTACGCTTTTTCTTTGCAGGTGCTGGTTTCCTTTGATATAATCTTCATCCTTTTATGCTCTATTCTGTTTGAGTATCTTATTGAGGACAGCGGGGACTGACCCGCTTTCTTTACTAAAATAATGCGAAACATACTGTTTTTCCTGACTTTTGCGCTGATGGTTCTCGCTACCTGGATGACGCTTTTTTACGCGCCTACGGAGGTAGTTATGGGCCATGTGCAGAGAATCTTCTATTTCCACATGGGTACGGTCTGGGCAGCCACGGTGGCGTTTACGGTGGTTTTCGTGGCGAGCATCTATTATCTGGTGAAGGAGACGGCTAAGTGGGATACTCTTGCCTACTGCTCGGCCGAGATAGGCATGGTGCTTCTTACGCTTACTATTATCACCGGCAGCATATGGGCAAAACCGGTATGGGGAACCTGGTGGACCTGGGATCCTCAGTTAACTACCACGTTTATTCTCTGGGTCCTTTACGCCGTTTATCTGGTTCTGCGCTCAGGCGCCGGCGGGCGTGGGAAAAAGGCGAGATACTCGGCAATATTCGCCATAATAGCATACGTTGATCTTCCGGTCGTCTATGTGTCGGCCCGCATAAAAAGAGGTATATCGCCTGTGGTTTTCGGACCCGGGGGAGGAGGGATAGATCCCGCCATGATGCACACTCTTTTGGTCACTCTGCTTGGATTCACGCTTCTTTTCATCTTACTCCTTGGTGAGAGAACGAGGATAATGAACATGCAAAATCAGCTTTACGCCCGGGGCGGGCGAGAGGGGTAGGATGGAATATTTTCTCTGGTCAAGCGTAGTAGTCTGGGGTTCTCTTATAGCTTATGTGCTCTACCTGCGCGCGAAGTCGGCTTCTTTAAGGAAAAAGCTGCTCTCGGGCGGGGACGACCCCGGAAGTGGAGGTGAAGGTTGAAGGGCAAGATCAAATTCATTCTGCCTCTTTTTGTGATAGTTTCCCTGGTCTCCTGGCTTGTGTTCGCCGGAGTCAAGGATTCCATGGTCTACTACATAACGGTTGACGAACTGTTAGAGGACGTCCCGGACATCTACGGGCAGAAGGTAAGGGTTTCAGGAACAGTGGTTCACGGTTCAATAAAGAACGAACTTGACGATTCGCTTCGGTTTACCATAGCGGACGGCAAGGGTGAAATCCATGTCGAGTACGACGGCATAATTCCCGATATATTCACAGAAGGGGTTGAAGCGGTCGTTGAGGGCAAGTTCTCCTCCGGTAACGTCTTTGAGGCGGACCTGTTGCTTGCAAAGTGCCCCACCAAGTATGAATCCGAAGAAGCCCCCTACCAGAGAAAAGAAGGTTAACAATGTCTGATCTCGGAAGTATAGCCATACTTCTTTCCTTCTTTATCACCATCTACAGTCTTGCTGTCTGCGCTGTTGCCGCGAAAACGGGGAGCCGCGCATTCGCTCAAAGCGGCGGAAACGGTCTTGTCTCGGTTGCCTTTCTTCTTCTGGTGGCGGTAGGCTGCCTTGTCTGCGAGCTTGTAACCCTTGATTTTTCGCTCAGGTACGTAGCGCTTAACACGAGCACCGACCTCCCGGTGATATACAGGGTGACGGCACTTTGGGCCGGTCAGGCGGGATCCCTGCTTCTATGGAGTTTTGTTCTTTCCCTGTACGCGGCTTTCGTGGTTCTTAGAAGCAGAGAAAAGGGTGGGGACCCTTACGTAAACGCCGTTTTATGCGCCGTTTCACTCTTCTTTCTTTTCCTCATAGCCTACGTAGAAGATCCCTTCGAGAAACTGGGCGTGGCGGTCGGGGAAGGAAGGGGGCTTAATCCTATTCTTCAGAACGGATACATGGCCATCCACCCGGTCACTCTTTATGTCGGATATGTGGGAATTACGGTGCCTTTTGCTTTCGGCATTGCCGCCTTGCTCAGCGGACGCCTGGGAGACGAATGGATAAGGAACTGCAGAAAATACGCCCTTTTTTCCTGGATGTTTCTCTCCGCGGGGCTCCTTCTCGGGGCCAGATGGGCATATCTTGAGCTCGGCTGGGGAGGATACTGGGCATGGGATCCGGTTGAGAACGCCGCATTTATGCCATGGCTGGCAGGGACCGCGTTTCTTCACTCCGTTATGGTTCAGGAGAGAAAGGCGATGCTTAAGAAATGGAACATGGTTCTGCTTATAATCACCTTTTTTCTCTCCATATTCGGCACTTTCATAACCAGAAGCGGCATAGTGTCTTCAGTTCACTCGTTTGCACGCTCGGACATAGGTCCACTTTTTGTCGGCTTCATGGTCATCCTACTCCTTTTTTCCTTTTCTCTTATTGCCTACAGGTCAAAAGAACTCAAAAGCGAGGAGAGGTTTGATTCCCCTCTTTCAAGGGAAAGCGCCTTTCTGTTTAACAATCTTCTTTTTCTGGCGGCGGCCTTCTCCGTTTTTCTGGGAACCATTTTCCCCATACTCTCAGAGGCTTTCACCGGGAAAAAAATTCTCGTCGGTCCCCCTTATTTCAACGCTGTGGGTGTGCCCATAGGACTTGTGCTTATCCTGCTTATGGGAATAGGTCCGCTTATATCGTGGAAGAAGGCTTCGACGGCAAACCTGAAGAGAAATTTCGTTTTCCCCGCAGTGGTTTTTCTGGTGGTTCTTTTGGCGCTTCTTGTCTCCGGCATGAAAGAACCGGTAGCGCTTTTAAGCTTCGCGCTCTGCGGGTTTGTCGCGGGGACGGTGTTCTTGGAATACTTCAGAGGTATAAGGGTAAGAAGCAGCAGGGGAGAGAACCCGGTTTCAGCTCTTTTTAATCTCATCTCAAGGAACCGCAGGCGCTACGGGGGATACATAGTTCACCTTGGGGTGGTGCTTCTGGTAATAGGAATCACTGCTTCTTCTCTTTTCGTTACCCAGAAGGAAGTTGTTCTCGACAAAGGGGATTCCTTTTCCCTAGGAAGGTACGATCTGGTTTTCCATGGAGTGCATTTCATCTCAAACGACGCTAAGGACGGATTTTCGGCGGAGCTCTCGATTGAAAACCAAGGAAAAAGCGTCGCGACCATGTATCCCGAAAAAAATATCTATAAATACGAGGGAAACAGGGAAATAAACCAGGAAACCGAGGTCGCGCTTCGCTCCACTTTCAGAGATGATCTTTATCTCATACTCTCAGAGGTCGATGGGAGCGGAAAGGCGAACATAAGGGCTCTGCTTAATCCGATGGTTAACTGGATATGGGCGGGAGGCTTTGTTATTGTCCTTGGAGCGATTGTCACCATGTGGCCTGAGAGGCGAAGAAAGAAGGGGTTCAGCGCATGAGTGAATACATAATTTCTCTTCTGCTTGTGGTGCTGGTATCGGTTTTTACCGTTTACCCTCTTTTCCTAGGTCGCAGGAAGCCGGGCGTAGCGGATAGCCCCGAGGTTAACCGACTTGAACAGCTTTACGAGAAAAGAGACCTTTATTACTCTTCTATAAAAGACATAGAGCTTGACCGTGATATGGGCAAGCTCAGCGAGCAGGACTACGCCGAGCTTACCTCAAGGTACAAGGAAAAAGCGGCGGCTGTTACAAAACAGATCTCGGAACTCCAATCGAGAGTATTTTGAGAATATCGAAAATTACATACCTCGAGAGTGGGTTAGAGACTGGCGTCAGTTGGAAATAAGTGTAAGAAATGCCTGATTCGATAAGCAAGAGTCTGAGAGGAAACGCTAGTCAATTTTTTGTTGCTGGGGAACTGTGTCGAAGGGGTTTGGTCGCAGTTGTAGCATTGGGCAACACCCCCAACACAGACATCCTATGTAGTAATGTTGACGGAACAAAATTTGCTCACATCCAAGTAAAAACCTTTGTTCCTGGCAATCGAACTTGCTCTGTAGGCAAAAAAGCAGAAATTAATTACGGAAGAAATTTCGTGTGGGTTCTTTGCGGAATGCCCAATGCTAATGACGATAAGGGTTTCGAATTTTTCATAATTCCCTCGAAGATAATGGCAGAGCAAGTTTTGAAAGCGCACCGACTTTGGTTACAAGGTAGGACTTCAAAAGGAAAAAGACGAAAAGATAGTAATGTGAGAACTGTCCATATTCCTCCCTATAAAAATTATGCTGGTTGGTCGATTGAGGAGTTTCGAAACCGATGGGATATAATTGAAGAATTGCTTTAAAAATCCATCGACGCGATTCTTTTCATAGCTTCTCTATTTAATATCCTTCTGTGTCGGATTAAAGTTCGTTGGGCCAGCATCTGTTTGTTTAAGTCACCCGATTTGCGTGAATATGGTAGAACTGCTATAATCTAAAATGACAAAGAAGATATTCAAGCCCGTAGAATGGGTTGGTTCAAGTAAAGAAAACCTTAAGGAATTTCCGGATCCGGTGCAGGATCGGGTTGGTTTTGCGTTGTACCAAGCACAGGTGGGGCTAAAGCACCGAGATGCCAAACCTCTCAGAGGTTTGGGGTCCAGAGTCTTGGAGGTTGTCTCACGACACGACGGTGATACCTATCGGGCGGTGTATACAGTACGGTTTAAGGTGGCGGTCTATGTCCTGCATGTCTTCCAAAAGAAGGCCAAGCGGGGTGCCGAGACGCCAAAACATGATATTGATTTGATCAAGAGCAGACTGAAGGTAGCGGAGCAGCATTACAAGGAAACATATGAAGGAGGCTAGACCGATGGAGACAGAAGAGAAGGTTGAACGTGGAAGCGGTAATGTGTTTGCGGATCTGGGACATCCAGAAGCCGAGGTTCATCTTCTAAAGGCAGAACTCGTTACCCGAATTGACGAGATTGTTCGCCGTCGCAAACTGAAGCAGGTCGATGCAGCGAAATTGCTGGGGCTGTCTCAACCTGATGTCTCCCGGCTCCTGCGAGGGAACTTTCGCGATTACTCAGTGGAGCGGCTCTTACGCCTCTTGACAGCACTGGGACGGGATGTGGAAATTGTCATTCGAGAACCCCGTTCAAAACGACAAGGCAGACTTAGCATTGGAGCATTCTAGATCCAATACTGTTTTGTGAGCGGAACTTTATTTATTCCCATTAAGTCCCAGAAACCAGAGTGAATAAAGCGACAATGAAAAAAGTGTTTACGTTTTCCCTTTCCGTCTCCATATTTTTTCTTTTTTTCCTTGTTCTTCAGCAGATTTCCGTTTCCGCACAGGTGTTATCTTCCGGTGAGGAAATTTTCATCCAAGGGAAATGCGTAAGATGCCATACGATTGGAAAAGGAAGATTCGTGGGTCCTGATCTTCTGGGTGTAGGGGAGAGGTACTCAAGAGATGATCTGATCAGATGGGCCAAGGATCCGGAGAGCCTTTACTCTGAAAAAAAGAAAAAACCGATAAACGAGGGCTACCCTCCGATGCCACCCATGAATCTCTCAGAAAGCGACGCACAGAGAGTTGCCGATTACCTGCTGGAGTACACGCCTTCCCCAGGCCTCTCTGAAAGCGGAACGATAATGGGTCAGGTAAGGAACATCACTACACAGAAGCCGCAAGAGGGCCAGGATGTCGTTTTGATCTCGTACATGGGAGACAGGAAGGAAGAGCGGCATTTCGCCAAATCGGATTCGCTGGGCAGATTCTCTTTTCCCTCGCTGCGGTGGGACAGAAGCTATGAGATCGCGCTTTTTCACCAGGGAGTTCAGTATGTTTCGGGGAAAATGGTCTTTCTTCCTGGAAAGGATGAAATCACACTCGATCTCCCTGTCTACGATACCACGAGTTCTGACGAGAACATCTCCCTACTGTCGTTAAACGTGATTATCTACCCGAATGACGAGGGCTCCAAGGTGAATGTAACTTCCCTTCACGCCTTTGAGAACTCGGGCGACACCGTTTTTACAGGGGAGCAGGCGGACTCGGATACTACGACGCTTGTCTTTCCGATTCCCGAAAAGGCGGTGGACGTTACTTTTTCAGACGGAGTTAATCCAGAGGCCGTTGTAAGGAAAGAAGAAAAGCTTTACAGCAGACTTCCTTTTCTTCCGGGGATAAAAAGGGTTGCCCTTGGTTATTCTCTCCCTCTTTCGCAAATCGGGGAGAAGTTCTCGATAAGCTTTGACTACGAAGTCGGGGAGCTTGCGGTGTTTGTAAGAAAAACGGAGCTTGGAATCCGGCTTGAGCGGCCCCGAGCCGTTGCGGAAGAGGTCATGATTCACGACGAGGCGTTTTTGAAATACGTCCTGTCTGGCGTAAAACCTGGCGGCATAGTTTTAGTCGTTTCCAATACTTCCTTTTTTAAGAGCAACCTGAGCAGATATCTGCCCGTGGCACTCTTCTTTGTCTTTGCCGCAGTGGGAATCATATATTTTCTCTACGGCAAGAACAGGTTTTCAAGTATGAATTCAGAAGAATAAAGACGGTTTCAGACTGGAGGATTTCTTTCTTTTAAAAAATGAGCGACCCGCAGAAAAATCCACCGCCCCTGCTTAACAGGAGCTTTGTCCTTGTAACCTTTCTCGGGTGTCTTTACTTCTTTAACTTTCATTCGTTTCTCCTTCTGCCCATTAGAATTTCCGAGCTTGGAGGAACTGAAAAGATCGTGGGATTCGTGATGGGCATTGCGGGGCTAAGCACCCTTTTTCTTACTCCTTACGCCGGTCACATAACAGACAGGTATGGAAAAAAGCTGTTTGTGCTGCTGGGGTTCGCGCTGCTCGCCGCTTCGACGTTTCCGCTGGCCTTCCTAGACAGGGTCGATTACCTCTACTACGTTATCAGGATAGTTCACGGTTGCTCCTTCTCCCTTTTCTTTGTAGCGGCGGGGGCGCTTACGATTGATGTCTCAAGCGAGCAGAGAAGGGCTCAGGCGCTCGGCATATACGGTGTCTTCACGATAATAAACTATGCTATTGCGCCTTACGTAGGTTCCATCCTGATAAAGAATTTCGGTTTTGATTTCTTTGTTTTTTTCCTTACAGTTACGGCGCTTTTGGGTTTTTTAGTCTCCTTTATGATCCGGGAGGGAAAGAAAGCGCCAGCGCCAAAAGACGGGGGACGAAGCTATGCGGACTGTCTTCGGGACAGAGCTACCTTTGTGTCCTCCGCAACGCTCTTTATATGCGGGGCGGCGTTTATAACGACGTTTAACTTTGTCTCCATCTTCTCTCTTTCGATAAACATAGAGAACTTTCACGTTTATTTTCTTTCCTACACCCTCTCGGTGCTTGCGATCAGGGTGTTCCTCGGTTGGGTTCCCGACAGGTACGGGAAGTGGAGAGTAGCTTCTCCCTTTGTTTTCTTTCTGGGGCTGAGTGTCTTCATGCTGAGTTTTGTGCACGAGGTAAAGCTTCTTGTTCTCTGCGGAATCATATTCGGCTGCGCGCACGGATTTGTGTATCCTTCAATATATTCAATCATAATAGAGTCGAATCCCAAGGAGGCCAGGGCGAAAGCTTTTGCCATAAGTAGCGTCTCGTTCACGGGCGGCGGAATGTTGGGGTCTTTTGTTTTCGGAGTCGTGGCGGAGCTTTTCGGATTCAGGACGATGTTTGTTTCAATAGCGCTTATGGTATTTCTAGGTTTCTTATTTTTTACCCGAAGTTCAGTCTTGAGGGAGCGCAAAATATGAGCAGACAACCAATCAGACTTCCCTCCGGTCACCCGGAGATCTTCGACACGATGAAAATAGAGATCCTGCGCATGGAAAACGGGGAGTCGGAGCTTTCCATGCCGTTTCTTGAGGAATATACGCAGCACTACGGAATGCTCCACGGCGGTGCCATTTTCACCTTGGCGGACGCGGCCTGCGGAGTCGCGGTTGCCAGTGTTGCAAAAGAGGGGAAAAAGTTCCTCACGTCCGGAATGAACATAAACTATATCGAGCCCATCAGGGAGGGTGTTACGATTTGTCGCGCCAAGGTGCTCAGGCAAGGGAGAATAATGCCCGTTGAGAGCGAGGTCTGGAATTCGGGTGTTTGCGCGGCAAAGGCCACTGCCATTTATACCTTAGTTGATTGATCCCGGTTAGATATCTCCGTAGCGGGACTGCAAAAGTGCCAAGCTTACCACCGAAGCTGTTTCCGCCCTCAGTATTCTTTCTCCAAGCCCGAGCACCGTATAGCCTTTTTCCTTTGCCATGGCGATCCTGACTTCGGCACATTCGTGTTGTAAGTAGCTGGAATTACACGCACGGGTATG
>VXTZ01000010.1 GCA_009837205.1 Candidatus Dadabacteria bacterium
GCGTGGGCGCCGGTGGATTTTCCTTCAGGTTTTCCTCGCCCCCCCCGCATCCCGCGAAACCGAGGACATTAGCCAGAATCAGAAATGACCCCAGAAAACCTGAAGCGAACAAATGTCTCAGACGACTTTTCTTTTTTCTGGGAGCAGCATATCTGTCGGCGGAATCTGGTCTTCCCATCGAGGTTCCTTACATGCGGTTTTGAGAAATTTCAGACCCTGTAAGCAGAGGCAGTGTTTCAGCCGCTTTGCCCATTAAGCTTACGTCATAGAGACCCGTGCCTGGAGTTCTTTCAATGTTGATCTCAACCACAGGCTTTTCGCTTTTTTTTGCTATGAGCCCCATTGATGCCGCCGGTTCGACCACTCCCGAGGTCCCCACTATGAGAAGGAGATCGCACTGCTCTATGGCGAACAGACACCTGTCTATTCTCTCCATCGGGATTATTTCTCCGAACAACACGGTGTTCGGCCTCATTACCGCGTCGCAGGCGTCGCACTTAGGGGGAAGTTCCGGAATAGGTGCCTGGTAGTTTTTCTCCACTTTTTCGCATTCGGTGCATTTGATTTCCCAGAGGCTCCCGTGAAGTTCTATTACGTTTCGTGTCCCGGCCGCGAAGTGAAGACCGTCTACGTTTTGCGTTATGAGCGTGAAATCCTTTTTTTCCTTCTCAAGAGCGGTTATCGCGAAGTGGCCAGGATTAGGTTTGGCGTTTTTCATTATAGCCCTTCTTGAGTCATACCACTCCCACACCAACTTGGGATTTCTAAAAAAGGCCTCTGGCGTTGCAAGTTCGTGGGGGTCGTAATTCCTCCAGAGCCCTTCTTCTCCCCTGTATGTGGGGATACCGCTTTCAGCCGAGATTCCCGCCCCTGTAAGGACGACGATTTCGTTGGAATTGGTTACGAATTCGTATGCTTTTGCGATCTCTTTTTCCATGCTTTGACAACTTGGAATAAATTAACCGTTTTATGAGTCTTTTCCCATTGCTGACCGTAAAAACATGGTTGGGGGAGCGGGAGATTCTCTTGACAATTCATCCCCTGATACTAATCTTGTTTGTGTTGTGTTAGAGCAGTATGTTCCCGTCCTCATGATAATAGTAATAGCGATCGTTCTGGCCGCGGCGCTTCTGTCCGTTTCCTATCTGCTCGGTCCGAAAAGATACGGAAGCTGGCGCAAGCTGATTCCGTATGAATCGGGGATGGTTCCCAGGGGAGACGCAAGGGAGAAGGTTTCACTCAAGTATTATCTCGTAGGAGCCCTTTTCATACTGTTTGACATAGAAATCGTGTTCCTTGTAGCCTGGGCGGTCGTGTTCAGGGAGCTTGGGATGGTGGCGCTTGTTGAGGTGCTGGCATTCCTTTTTGTTGTGATGGGCGGGTACTTTTACGTTCTCAAGAAAGGAGCTTTGGAATGGGAGTAAGCAGCGGGTCACTTCTCGGCGGAGACGGTTTTCTGACGACCAAGGTCTCCGCGGTTGCCAACTGGGGAAGGAAAAACAGCCTGTGGCCGATGGCTTTTGGAACCGCCTGCTGCGCGATTGAGATGATGGGGACTTTCTCCTCGAGGTTTGATATCGCGAGGTTCGGAGCCGAAACCGTGAGATTCTCGCCGAGACAGGCGGATCTGATGATAGTTTCCGGTACCATAACCTACAAGATGGCGTCGGTCTGCAGAAGGATCTACGAACAGATGCCCGAGCCCAAGTGGGTAATAGCGATGGGGTCGTGCACGTGCGGCGGCGGACCTTTTGACAGTTACGCCGTTGTTCAGGGAATAGACGAGTTCCTTCCGGTGGATGTTTACGTTGGCGGCTGTCCCCCGAGACCCGAAACCCTTATTGACGCCGTCATCAAAATCCAGAAGAAAATAGATAACGAGGTACCCCCGATCGTATGACCTCCACACCTGACCCTGTCGATCAAATAAGGGAAAAAATAAGCGGTTATGTCCTCTCGGAGAGCACATTCCGCGGGGAGACCACCTTTGTTGTAAAGGCAGAATCGATAGTCGAGTGCTGTTTGTTTCTGAAAAACACCCTCGGTTTTACTTACCTTGTGGACGTTACGGTTGTCGACTACCTGACCGTTAAATTTCCAAGGTACGAGATTGTCTACCTCCTTCACCGCTTCGGTGAGAACTACGAAGAGAACTTGAAAATAAGGCTCAAGGCCGCTCTTGAGCAGGATAACCCCGCGATTGATTCCGTAACGTCGGTGTGGTCCGGGGCGAACTGGCTTGAGAGAGAAGCCTACGATATGTTCGGGATAACTTTCAGGGGGCATCCCGACCCGAGAAGAATACTGATGCCCGAGGATTACGACCAGTTTCCTCTGAGAAAGGACTTCGACGTGAGAGACAGGGAATCTTCAAAGAGATGCTTTGAGCGGGCTCTTGATGAAGGACTTGAGTGATGGAAAGAGTAGAGATTGTTACAGAAGAGCTTAGCACTGAGGCCGACGGTACGAGAAAGCAGACCATGATGCTTAACATGGGGCCGCAGCATCCGTCAACCCACGGGGTTTTGCGTGTGGTTCTTTATCTTGACGGTGAGATAGTCCAAGAAGCCGTTCCTCACATCGGCTATTTGCACAGGGGAATAGAGAAGCTCTGCGAGGACATCACCTATCAAAAATGTCTTCCGTACACCGACAGGATGGATTACCTGGCCTCGATATGCAACAACATAGGCTTCATACTGGCCGTTGAGAAGCTGCTCGGGATCGAGGATGAAATTCCCCCGAGGGCCAAGGTAGCCGAGGTGATAATGTTTGAACTCGGCAGAATCGAGTCCCATCTAATAGGCATAGGCGCAAACTCCATGGATCTCGGCGCGATGACCGCTTTTCTTTTCTGCTTCAAGGAGCGCGAGCGTATCTACGAGATTCTTGAGATGGTATGCGGAGCGAGACTCACGACTTCATACCCTAGGGTGGGGGGGCTCCCTATGGATCTTCCTGAAGATTTCTCGGACACGATAAGGAATTTTCTTAAGATATTTCCCGAAACCCTAAGCGAGATAGACAGGCTTCTTACGAGAAACAGAATATGGGTCGACCGCACCAAGGATGTGGCGGTCATAAGCAAGGAGCAGGCGATTGATCTCGGGATTACCGGTCCCATACTCAGAGGAAGCGGCGTTCCCTACGATGTAAGGAAAGCCGATCCCTACCTTGATTACGAAAACTACGAGTTCGACATACCGGTCGCCAATGAAGGAGACGCGTACGCTAGGTATCTCTGCAGGATGGAGGAAATGAGACAGAGCCTTCGCATAATCGAGCAGGCTCTTCGTAATCTTCCCGACGGCCCCTACATAGCCGATCTTCCCAATATCGTCTTGCCCGAAAAAGAGCTTGTCTACACTAAGATGGAATCCCTGATCAGGCATTTCGTGCTTGTCTACAACGGTTTTGAGACTCCTCCGGGGGAGATATACCATGCCGTGGAGAACCCCAAGGGGGAGCTTGGTTACTACATAGTAAGTGACGGTACGGGAAAGCCCTACAGGATGCGGGTTCGTGGGCCGTCGTTTGTGAACCTGCAAGCCCTTCCGGGTATGGTAAAGGGGGGTTTTGTCTCCGATGTCGTTGCCGCGATAGGAAGCATTGACATAGTGCTCGGGGAAGTCGACAGGTAGGAGTCAAAAAAAAGACCTGTTTCCTCGGTTTTCTCGCATTCTTTAAGACCGGCAGGGCGCAAGCCAGACTGAATGACGGCCGGGAAGCCGGTGGAAACCCGGCGGAGGTGAGAGAAGTGTACCACGGTGTCGTGCCGTAAGCCGCCGAAGGAAAGAGACAATCCCGGATGAAGATATATGAAGTAAGCAGTCACGCGTAATGGCAACTTTAACGGTGGAAGCATCTGTTATGCCGCCTCCGCGATTGCTTCGTATCTGCACCCGTTGCCCCGCAATTTGACGGGGGGGGGTGAGCAGATATGCTATCTATGAAATTTAGCTGGAAGGATATGAAGGATTTTAGAGTTATCCTTTCAGTCTCAATTGTAGCAGAACGATGTTAACTGAAAGCCGGACCACCAGCT
>VXTZ01000011.1 GCA_009837205.1 Candidatus Dadabacteria bacterium
AAGGAAATTCGCACTATACATAAATTTAAGCTTGCTAAAAAACAGGAAGTCCTACGTGGTCGGGAATTGGATCTCGCAATGGAAAGAGGACTTGGATATATGGAAAAGGAAAATTTACCGGAAACGCCCCTTGGATGCTGAGGGTGAAGGTTCCTTGTTGGGCGATATGCGCAAGTGGTATCGGCAGTTCTACCCCGACGACGATTTGCTTGGAGGGAATATCCGTGGCAGCTGACTTCCGTACCCCAATTTCGAAGGCGGTTCGGCCGGAGGACACGACGGAAGTGCTGTCAAAGTACCGCAGAAGCCAAGGGCGCGGCAAGGAAGAGTATGCCAGCATGGTAACGGCGTTTTACGACCTCATCACTGATGCTTACGAGTATGGATGGGGACAGTCGTTTCACTTCGCGCTGATGGAGCCCGGGGTGTCTTTCGGGGAATCCATTGCCAACCATGAGTATTTTCTGGGCGAAGCCATCGGACTGAAGCCGGGAATGAAGGTGCTTGATGTCGGGTGCGGCGTGGGCGGACCCCTGCGTTCTCTCGCAAGAAAGTACGGAGCTTCGATCGTGGGCCTCAACATCAGCGAATATCAGCTCGCAAAGTGCTCCGCGTATAACGGCAAGGCTGGCTTGGACCATCTCTGCAGCGTCCTCCACGGCGATTTCCTGAATATACAGGCGGAAGACGGGAGCTTCGACGCGGCTTACCATATCGAGGCCCTCCCTCATGCTCCGGACAAAGTCGCCGCCTTTGCCGAGATATTTCGTGTATTGCGGCCCGGCGCGGTCTTTGTCGGTTACGATTGGTGCATGACCCCCCTTTACGACGGCGGAAACCCCGGGCACCGAGAACTCAGGGAAGGAATCGAATACGGCAACGCTCTTTCGCAAATCGCTTCATTCACGCAGGTAAACGACGGCCTGCGGGCAGTTGGTTTCGAACTTGTCGAGGCGTTTGATCGCGCTCTGGACGCCGACATCAGGACGCCGTGGTATCAGCCGCTGGAAGGCAGCAGCCTGAATCTGAGGAGATTGCCGAGAACGGCGCTTGGCCGCAAAATCACTTCGGTGGCCCTGCGCGTTCTGGAAGATGTACGCGCCGTACCGAGAGGGTCATCCAAGGTACAGGAAATTCTCAATACCGCGGCTGACAGTCTCGTGGCCGCAGGACGTCTGGGAATTTTTACGCCCATGTACTACCACAAGGCGTGCAAGCCGGGATAATTCATGCAATGTAACAGGCCCCGGTACGGTTGCGGGTACGGTCACAGGGTGGAGCAGGTTATCTGCGGTTTTTCGTCTCCCGATACAGAGCCTCCGCGCGAAGTTTCAATCCCGCTCCCACATCGCCAAATCCGCGACGCATGTAACCGCCGAAAAACAGCGAGACGAACGGTGAAAGCACGCCGCTTAACAGGTCAACATTATGGTAGGTGCAGCTTGTGTCGCTTACAGGTTCCAGATGCTGCTCCCGCACCACAAACAAGAGCCAGGAAGTTCCGAAATTCCTGCTCCAGGCAAGAAGGCGTGGTTTTTCAAATGCGCATAAAGTTTCAGTTATTCTGAATTTTGTGGGCCCCATTCTTACCAATAGACGAACGGGCGACCCGATTTTAAAATCGGTTCTGGCTCGAGGTGTGAACGGATTCCACTCGCCGTAATTCTCGACGTCAGTCAGGACATCCCAAACGAAGTCAATGGGCGCGTCGATCTGAATGCGGTCGGTATGTACTTCTCTATTGATGCTCATTTTCGCTGCTCCCGGCTAGAGTTTTAACCCATGCATCCGAGTTGTCCCATAGAAGTTTCGACACATCCCGGTCTTTCGTATCGCCGGATGATTCCGCTGTTTCGCAACGCACGTAATATTTCCCACCTTGGAGTGGGTACTTGCTGGCGCACATCACGGAAGTCTGCGCGCCGAATACCGGACGCAGCAGGACAACAGACGCGAGCGCGGAACAGATTCTATTTAGAATATACCCGATCCTCCCTTCGTATTCCTGAGTCTGCATAAGGTTAGTCATAACAGAGCCGGGGTGCACCGCCGCCGACTGGAGGTTGTACTTTTCGGCAAATCGCCTCTGGATCTCGAAAGTAAAGTGGACTAACGCCAGTTTTGACAGCCCGTAAGCATCCCAGGAGTGATAGTCCCCGTAATCGCCAAACATGCTCTTGTTTTTCACTCTATCGTGCAGGTGGGAAGTCACGTTCACAATTCGCGCGTCTCCGCTTTCAAGACCGTTCTGCTTGAGAAGCGGAATCAGCAGGCTCGTCAGGTGGAAAGTTCCGAGGAAGTTAGTCCGCCAGTGAATTTCGAAACCGTCTTTCGTCATGGGCGGCTTTTTTCTCGGATTAAGGATATTCTTGTGAATCCCCGCGTTATTGACAAGTACGTGCAACCGGTCGTTGTAATTTTTCCGGTACCACGTCGTGAAATCATTGACGCTTTTAACATCGCAGAGGTCTAACCTGCGGGCTTTAATCTTTTTCTCATCGGCGCCAATGATTCGCAAGTCTTTCCTTAAAGAGTTTTCCATCAGTTCAACATCGTGAATACTGGTGACAACTACCGTGGCTCCCCAGCTTGCGAGGATCCTGGCCGTTTCGTAGCCGATTGAATTAGGAGCGGCACCTGTCACAATGACGTTCCGACCCGACATATCAGTTTCTTCCGCCATCGGCTTGCTCGTGAACAACCGCATGATATGAGTTACGGATTTTGAGAACGTCTTAGGCATGTGGAAACAGTATTATGTATAAAGCGTGGTCTCGCGTACAGCTGATCTTTATATAACACAAAAGCGCGGCCGGCTGCAGGACTCACTCTCGGGAATTGGTGACTAGGGGTTTGCTTGCTTCCCACAGCCTGGTTCCGTTTTTCTCGTCCGCCGCCGCGGGAGACACTGACTTTCGCTGCATTAAATGCAGGTAGATGCCTGTGTCGGTACCGGCCTCTTCCGCGCAGCACAAGTAGATTACCGGTCCGATAGCTTCTTCCGGGGACTGAAAAAAATATCTCAGCAGCGGGTTGACTAGGGGCTTCAGAATGAACGGTGTTTCCCGCGAAATGTTCGTGGCGACGCCTCCCGGACACATTGAGTGAACCGCAACCTCGGTTCTGCCACCCGTGTTCAGACGGCGCGAGAGTTCAGTCGCGAACGTACACATAACAAGCTTGCTGATACCGTAGTACTTGAAGCCTTCTCCGGGCTTGTAATCGGTAAATTCCCCGAGGCGGTCAAAATCGATGGTATGAGAGGATCGATGAGCTTCGGATGAGACGAAGATAATTCGTGGCGTCTCTCCTGCCTGGCCGGACGGACGGATCACGCCGTCTTTTAACCACCGGTCAATCATGACGCGACTTGCGAGGAAATGAACCGTGAACATTGTCTCGTATCCCTGTGGCGTTCTGGTCGCCTTTTGGAGCGCCAGGCCTGCGTTTAGAACCGCGATATCAATTTTGACGTTGCGGCTGCTCAGCTGATCGCAGAGACGGTGCACCGACCGAAGATCCGAGAGGTCCACTTCCATCATTTCCACGTTCTCAGAACCGGACAGTCTCTTTATTTCATCGCATGTCTTCGTATGACCGGGTCGACAGGCCAGAATCATGTTTGCGCCTCGCCTCGCGAGCTCGGCCGCGGCGGCCCTGCCGAGTCCGCTATTCGCTCCGGTTATCAGACAGGTTTTGCCGTCGATACGTACGTGTTTCGGAACGGGGTTCACTTCCGACACCTTGGGTTGCGCCAGATCTCGAATTGCGATGATTATAGCGTCTATGAAGGAACCGTCGCCCATCTGTTTTGTTTTTCGCTTCATCGCGGGTTTCTCCGTACTGTTTTCCGGTCTTTTAAGGTTGCCTGAATTCGCATAGACTACTCAAAAGGAATTTTATGCTTTTCGCGATAAAAAGAGAAATGATCTTCAATAATTTTCTCGCTCAACCCGAAATCACTTAAATGGTAGACGTGCCTGCCGAAGCGGTTTTGCGGATTTCTCTTCATAAAAGTCTCGGCTTGCCGTGCCGACTCAGCGTCAAAATCAATCCCGGCCTTCAGGTAAATCCGGCGAAGCTCGGCGATCGGATCCTTCATCAGGTCGTAGTACGAAACGTCGACGAATCGATCGGAATCCGTTTTGTCCCGGGACCGGATGGTTAACTCGACCATCCTGCGGGCCTTTTTTGACCAGTGTCTCGCGATTTCCCACGGGTCCACATGGTCGCTGAATATACCGCGGTTGTGAGCAACCATACTGCAGAAAGAGGGCATTGTTTTTTGAGGATCGCGGTGGGTCTGCACGACTGTCGCGGTGGGAAAAACTTTAAGAAATACATCCAGATATTCCATATGATGCGGAGTTTTCAGCACCCAGTTGCTGGCGGGACGCTGCCAGCACAGAATCTTGAGCACCTTGTGGAAATACTCATAGGTCTGCGTGTGGTCCTGTTCCTCAAGCCACCGTGAGTAGCTTGGCACATGCATTGTGGCTTCCGGCGCCTGGCTCATAAAGTTAAGATCAAGGAGCATTACATCTTCTTCCGGTTCCTTGTGGTCAATGGGGTGAACCGCCATGAACTGCGGGGACAGATACGAAATCAGTCGCTGCGCGAGGATCGCATGCAAATTCCGAGTGATCGTTTCTTCGGCCTTGTTTCTTGCGGGTAACGGGTTGAGTGCTTCCGCGCCCGACACGCCTCGAATATCAGGATGGGAATTCAGCAGCCTGTGCAGTATTGTTGTTCCACTGCGCTGCAGTCCCGTGATCAGGATAATCTTCCCCAGATCGATCTCGTGTATTTCGGGGCGCTGTTTCAGCAGTTCCTCAATCCGCAAGCGATGAACCAGTGCGCTTGCGAGTCGAATTTTCTGTATCAGCCTGCCGGTCTGGGTAAGCTCGGCTTCTTCATTAATCGAATTTATGAGAACCTCCAAGGCCTCAAAATGCCCGTCGTCCCCAAAATCCCGAAGCCCTGCTTTCCGGATCGCGGCGGCGGTGAGTTTTTCAATATCAAGGGAGCTCGACAATCCGAGGTTTTCAACCAGCTTCCCCGCGGAATTGAAAATCCTTACGGGAAGGGGACGATAGGGGTTCTTATAGTCTGTAGAAGTCTGCAGGTTCTTTCTGGCCATGGCGAATTGTTCAGCTCAGCAGCTGCTTAAGGTCAGTTAACTTTACCAACCTGGTCCGCGGTTTGGGATGTTCCCTGGCGCGCACCCACCTCAAGCACATCGTGCCGGAAGAATGTCCGGCTGTCTGGAGCCAGTTGGGATGGCCGGGATCCTCGTGAGCTACCACCAGGCGTACGGAACCGTCATTTTCGCAGCGAGCAAGATGCTTGTTAGTGTGTATCGTGTGATAGCGGTAGTCGAGCGATTCCATCCAGTAGTTGTTTAACTGGAAGTTCCAGTGCTCGCACTCAGGCGGCGTTACTTCTATCAAAAGCGCTTCGTCTTCCGCCACTTTCCAGTGACTGTGGTAGTAAATGATATTGGGATCACCCCCGGCGGCCAGCGATACTTCCGGCGGGAACATCGGCAGTTCGTTAGTATGCTTTTGAAAATCCCGGGCCCACTTGACGAACAGAAGCGGTGCGCCTGCCACGAGCGTTCCCGCGGTTTTCAGTCCTTCATCAAGCTGTTTCGGCGTCAATGGAGAAGGGCGGCGTTCATCTTCAGAACAGTTGATCCGTTCTATCCGCAAGTCTGCCGGAGTTTCTGTTTCGCGATCACAGAAAGTCTGACGCACCAGCAATGTGCCGGTTTCCGGTGTCATGGGGAGCCAATTTTTGCTTTGAGGTTTACAGCTGAGTATCAGTTCGAAGTACCCGTCTTCATCGGTTTCTATCTGGTCAGACTCTATATGCCCTGTTGGAGGCAGTCCTCGTCCTTGCCCGTAGTTACCGGACTGGGTGCCGAAGCTTAGGTACGCAATATTGTTGCGCCGCCCCGTGATTTTGTATTCATACTCGCCGCTTAGGGCCGCTGTCTGGTAGAAGTTATCGGGATTGTCCGCACCCAGCTTGGTTGTTTCGTTGACCACGCGATGAAGCACGGGTGCTTTCGGGTCGGCATGCTCGATAAATGCCATCAGTCCGGCCCGGGCGATGCGGCTTAAGTACCGATATCCTTCCGCCTGATTGAATGCGTCTCTGGGCGCCTTCGGGAAATTCAAGGTTGCTCCCGCGGCCTTTAAAGTATCGCAGAACTCATCCCAGGATTTTCCGCTGACTATCCGTTCGGCGGCCAGGTCGGCTTCTGTTTTGCCGCGCAGCTTCCGGATGAAAAGAGATGTCTTTCGAAACAGGGCGAGAAGACGGATCGCGAATTTTTGCATAGCGTACCTCTGGGCGGAACTGATCTTATCGCTTGCGGATGTGTTTTTCGATGTTTTCCGGCACAGGTTCTGTCCGAGAACAAAAGCTCGTTGTACCCTTTAAGCAAATGTATAAGACATACAGAAAATGGCAATTATTTTGTCATAAAGACCGCGGAATATAAAGATCCTCGGGCCGCTGAATATATACGGAATTGGAAGAAAAATGTATGATGAATACGTGAGTTCAGAAGGCTTAGAATTAGTTTTGAAAGGGAGAGTATAGATGTCTCTTGCAGAAACTGACAAACACATTCAGGGTCTCTATGAAGAATGGTCTTCGCTGCAACCTCTCAGCCGTGAGAATGACGAACGGCTTTGGGAGAAAATCCGGCTTGAATGGAACTATAACTCCAACCGTATAGAGGGCAATACTCTGACCTACAGCGAGACGGAACTTCTGCTTATCCACGGGCGCGCCGAGGGTGGTCATCCCCTGCGCGACTACGAGGAGATGAAAGCCCATAATGTGGGAATAAGTAAAGTAAGAGAATTTGCCGAAGACAAGGAGTACTGTCTAACGGAAGCGGACATACGCAGCCTGAATCTGATCATTCTCAAGGAGCCTTTCTGGAAAGAGGCCAAAACCCCTGACGGGCAGCCTACGCGCAAACAAATCCTTCCGGGGCAGTACAAAAACCAACCCAATCACGTAAGAACTGCGACTGGAGAAATCTTCAGATTTTCCCTTCCCGAAGAAACCCCGGCGAAAATGCGGGAACTGATGGAATGGTTCAGGGAAAATATTGAATCTCATCCGGCTTCAATAGCGTCTTTTCTGGCGGAGCTGCATCACCGGTTCATTCTTATTCATCCTTTTGACGACGGCAACGGCCGCATAGTGCGCTTATGGATAAACTATGCTCTTATGCGGTTCGGCTACCCTCCTGTTGTCATCAAAAGCGAAGACAGGGAGGGCTATATTTCCGCCATCCAGAAAGCGGATACAGGGAATATCGAAGCGCTTGCCGTTTATCTTGGCAAAAGCCTGATCTCGTGGCTTGAGATCGGGGTCAAGGCGGCGAAGGGAGAGGATATAAGCGAACCCCGAGATGTTGACAAAGAGATTGATATTTTTATCAAGGTAGAAAAAGCCAGAGGGTTAAAGGATGTAAGACCCCTGTCAAGGGGAGACATAGAAGAAATATATGAGCAGTTCTGGATAACCCTTCTTGGAGTATTTGAAAATCAATTCAAGCAGTTTGATGAACTTTTTTACTCAAGCAGGGTTTCCTTTAAACCGAGCGATTATGAAAGGACGCTTCCCGGGTATACGTTGGAGGAAAAGCTCAAAGAATATATAAGAAGGTGGGGAGAAGGAGAAGAAAGCAAACCGTTTGGATTAGAGGTTTTGTATGAAAATTACAAGGCATCTGAAACATTTGGGATGAAAGCAGAGTTGCTGATAAGAAAAAGACCCAGTGATTTTGAATACCGGATGAGAACAAAGGCTGAGCCAAGCGACTTAGCAACGTTAAAAGAAAGAAAAGACAGGCATGTGTGGAAAGATTCAGAAATAAGGGAATTTGTGGCGGAAGGAAAAAAGGATTTTCTCGAAATTCTGAAGAAGATGGCGGAAAAGACAGAAGAATGACAGTTCAGACTTAATCCCTACCTTTACCCAAAGACAGGATAATAGTATATAATCTCCTAGAATATCCATGTGAATCCCCGGAGGAAAGAAAAATGAAAATAATGTCCTGGCTCGATTCGGAAGATTACTGGTACATGAACTCCTTAAGCGAGCAGAACAAGGAAATTAACTACTACGGCTACGTGATGGAAGTCGGAGACGAGGAAGATTCGAGCAAGGCAAAAATCATGGTGATTGAACTGCAGAGCGTTAAGCTCGCGGTGGGATACATTGTTTCTCTTAGCATGGATTTGAGCGGGCAGATAGACATAGGTTTTATCTGCCAGGAAAGGCCGGATAAGGACATACCGTTTTCGTGCAAACTCTCCGGGGAGGTTAAAAACCTTACCTACGCTGGAGATGATCTTCAGAAAATAGAATACGCGGGGCTTGCGCTTGAAAAGTTCTACCAGAACAAGGGAGCAAAATTTTCTCTTCTGGATCTTCGCCCCAAGTCTGAGCAGAATCTGGACATGCCCTGACCAGGCCTCTGGCGGGCACAGAAACTCCGGAGCGGAAATAAAATGTCAGAAAAGAAAAAGATAGTTCTCGCCTATTCCGGGGGGCTTGACACCTCCGTGATTCTAAAGTGGCTTGTAAACGAGTACGACTCCGATGTCATAGCCTACGTGGCTGACATAGGACAGAAAGAGGACTTGCAGGAGGCGGAGCGGAAAGCCTGGGATACCGGAGCGTGCGCGGTATTCATCGAAGACCTAAGAGACGAGTTCGTAAGGGACTACGTTTTCCCCGCGATAAGCGCAAACGCCGTGTATGAGGGCAGTTATCTTCTGGGCACATCCATAGCGCGTCCCCTTATAGCGAAAAGGCAGATTGAGATAGCAAAGCGCGAGGGGGCCTTCGCGGTTTCCCACGGAGCTACGGGCAAGGGAAACGACCAGGTCCGCTTCGAACTTACCTTCTACGCTCTGCACCCCGACATAAAGATCATAGCCCCTTGGCGCGAGTGGGATTTCAGATCAAGAACCGATCTTGTGAATTACGCAAGGGAAAACGGAATAGACGTCACGGTGACCGAGAAAAAACCCTACAGCTGCGACCGCAATCTTCTTCATACAAGTTATGAGGGAGGAATCCTGGAGGACCCTTGGGCAGAGCCTCCCGAGGATATGTTCGAGATGACGGTTTCTCCCGAAGCGGCTCCCGACCGACCGGTCTATGTGGAAATCGGATTTGAAGGGGGTATTCCCGTTTCGGTTGACGGAGAGGGGCTTTCTCCCTCGGCGCTTCTTGGCTGCCTGAACGATGTCGCCGGAGCAAACGGCGTCGGGAGGGTAGACATTGTTGAAAACAGGTTCGTCGGCATGAAGTCAAGGGGGGTGTACGAGACCCCGGGCGGCACGGTTCTTCACGTAGCGCACAGGGCTCTTGAGTCGATCACCATGGACAGGGAAGTGATGCGTCTTCGGGATTCCCTGATTCCGAAGATATCGGAAATTATCTACTACGGTTTCTGGTTTTCCCCCGAGATGGAAATGCTGAGCGCCGCCATCCAACAGAGCCAGAAGAACGTAAGCGGCACGGTAAGGCTCAAGTTTTACAAGGGGAACGTCACAGTCTGCGGGAGAAAGTCTCCGAATTCGCTTTACAGCGAGAATCTGGCCACTTTCGAGGAGGATTCAGTTTACGACCAGTCAGACGCTACCGGGTTCATAAGGCTGAACTCCCTCCGCCTTTCCATGAAAAAACTTCTTGAGAGCAAATAGCCCTTTTGCGGATGAAAACGGATCAATTCAACTACGATCTTCCCAGCCGGCTGATCGCCCAGTACCCGCTTTCTGAGCGCAGCTCCTCAAGGCTCCTTGTGGTTGACAGGAAAACGCAGGGTTTTTCCCACGCCAGGTTCTCTGATCTTAGGAATTTGCTCCGCCCCGGCGACCTCATGATTCTTAACAACACGAGGGTTATTCCCGCGAGGCTTACTGGGCACGTGGAACGAAGGGGGGCCGTGGAGTTTCTCCTTACGGAGAAAAAGGATGAGACCCGGTGGAAGGTGCTTTTTAAGAATCCGGCCGAGGGTCTTCGGGTCTCCCTTGACGGAGGGGTGTCGGGCAGCCTTGAGAGGGAACCCGATAAAAGCTGGACGATAAGATTCAGTGAACCCGTCGAGCGGGTCATCAGCAGCGCGGGCCGGATGCCGCTTCCACCCTACATAGGAAGAGAACCCGAGCCTTCGGATAAAAAGACCTATCAGACTGTTTACGCGACCGAGGAGGGAGCGGTCGCCGCTCCGACGGCCGGGCTTCATTTCGACCCTGAACTTATCTCGGATCTTTGCGAAAAGGGCGTTCTGATGAAGCATGTCACTCTGCATGTGGGGGAGGGAACCTTCAGGCCCGTAAAGGAAGAGCTTATCGATAACCACGCAATGCATTCAGAACGCGTCTCGGTTCCACGGGAGACCGCAGAGGCGGTAAACGAAGCCAAGGCGCAGAAAAGAAGGATTATTTCCGTGGGGACCACGGTTACGAGGGCCCTTGAGTCGGCAGAGGGAGACATCGGGGAGATGCGGCCTTTTTCCGGAAGGACGGATCTTTTTATAAAACCTCCTTACAAATTCCGGTTTGTAGACGTTCTGATAACCAATTTCCATATGCCCCGCTCAACCCTTCTCATGCTTGTCTCCGCGTTCTGCGGCACAAGGGATCTGGCCCTTGCCGCTTATGAGGAGGCGATATCGCGTGGTTACAGGTTTTTGAGTTACGGCGACTCGATGATGATAGTGTGAGGGGTTTTTAACTTTGTACGTCCTCGGGTTTGTTTTTGTACATTATCAGGCGGAATTGTTATACTCTTGGGAAAAATGTTTTTCTTCAATCAATTTCCTAGGAGGAAAATAGCAGATGGCGACAGTAGTTACGGGAGCGACCGGGTTTATAGGATCGCATATAACCAGAAAGCTGGTTGAGAGAGGAGACCGGGTCAAGGTTCTTGTCAGAAAGACAAGCAATACTAAAAACATAGATTCTCTCGACATTGAGAAGGTTTACGGAGATGTTGGAGATCTGGATTCTCTTAAGGCCGCTTTCTCCGGATGCGACACGCTTTTCCATACGGCTGGGTTCGTGTCGTTTAAGAAATCGGATCACCAGAAAATGCTGGATATTAACGTGCGTGGTGCTTCGAATGTTCTCTCCGCCGCCATGGACGTGGGCGTATCCAAGGTTGTTTTCACAAGCAGCGTGGCTGCTATCGGGGTCGAGCGGGACGGTTCCCCGGTAACCGAATCCACCCAGTACGATCTATACTCCGATGGGATAGGGTACATGAACTGCAAGTATCTTGCGGAAAGAGAGGCGAAGAGCTTCAGCGAAAAGGGCCTTCCGGTGGTTATAACGAACCCTTCGGTGGTTCTCGGCGCGGGGGATATCTATCTTTCAAGTTCGGGATCGGTTCTGTGGTTCTGCAAGAAAAGATTCCCTGGTTACATGGACGGCACCTTTAACCTTGTCGACGTTGAAGACGTTGCGAACGGACACCTGCTCGCGGAGAAGAACGGAAAGCCCGGAGAGCGCTACATACTCGCAAACGAGAACGTCAATGTGCGGGGTTATTTCGCCCTTCTAGAAGAGATAACCGGCGTCTCCGCTCCCAAGATCAAGATTCCCTACGTGTTTGCTTACACCACTGCGTTTCTACTTGAGAGGGTTCTGGGACTCGGATTTCCGAATTATTCCACGCTCGACATCGATTCCATAAAGCTTTCAAGGTATAACTGGCATGCTGACAATTCAAAGGCCGTAAGGGAACTCGGATTCACGGTGACTCCGATCGAGCAGACTATACGGAAGACCGTGGAGTGGTTCAGGGAAAACGGCTATCTGAAGTAAGAAAGGGAGCAAAGTGGCGGCAAACAGTTTCGGAAGATTTTTCAGAATTACCACCTGGGGGGAGTCCCACGGCCCCGCTCTGGGAGTTGTAGTTGACGGCTGCCCCGCGGGACTTGAGATCTGCGCCGAGGACATACAGTACGAACTTGACAGGAGGCGTCCGGGGCAGAGCAGGATCACGACCCAGAGAAAGGAAGCCGACGCAATCGAGATACTCTCGGGCGTTTTTGACGGAAGAACCCTCGGAACTCCCATATCCATGATGGTGAGAAACACAGACGCCAAATCGAAATCCTACGAGGACATAAAGGACGTCTACCGTCCCGGCCACGCCGATTTCACCTACGACGAGAAGTACGGGCGCAGGGACCACCGGGGAGGCGGTCGCTCCTCGGCGCGGGAAACGGTCGGAAGGGTGGCCGCAGCCGCGATAGCCAAAAAAATCCTTAATTCCCACGGAGTGACTACCACGGGGTACGTAAAGCAGGTGGGAGACATAGTCGCCGAGGACATTGATTTTGACCGGATCGAGGAAAATCCCGTCCGCTGTCCCGACCCGCAAGCAGCAAAGAGAATGATCGACCTTATAGAATCGGTCAGAAAGGAGGGAGATTCCGTCGGAGGAACCGTTGAGGTAGTGTCCCGGGGGCTTCCTACGGGTCTCGGCGAGCCCGTGTTCAGCAAGCTTGACGCGGACCTCGCGCGCGCTCTTATGAGCATAGGGG
>VXTZ01000012.1 GCA_009837205.1 Candidatus Dadabacteria bacterium
CGGCAGGCCCCTCCGCGTTAACATCCTACCCCTAGCTCTCGGCCTTTCACCTTTGAATGCCCGCGGCGGGGGAGGAGGGGGAGGAGGAGGTTCATCTCGACCATCCGCAGGGGATGTACTGGACAGCGTCGTATCAGAAGCTGATAAGAACAACGCCGGGGATGAAATTTCCGAAGCTGCAGAGAATGAACCGAGCGTGGGTAGCGTTACCCAATCCTCAAATGCCAATAACGGCATCACGACAGACAGGGTTTCAGTTGAGGCTTCATACAGTGGAGGACAAGTTCGATACATTGTTCGGAACAGTAGCGCCGGATGGTCCGTTGACAGCACCACAGATACAGTGTTGAACCGGCTTGGAGGAAACAACTGGGACGGGATTGAACTGATAAAAAGACTGCCGGGAGGATATCTTTACGTCGATGTCTATTCGGAGGAAAGAACAAGGGAGAGAAAAGATTACATAGCCGGCGGAGTCTGGATATATGTGCCGGACAGCACCACCGGAACTGACGATTTAGAATTGGGTGTCTTCGGAGATGGCAGCGATCCCTTCACACAGGGAAATCTCTCCGGCCTGGACGTGAGCAACCCTGTGACCTATGAAGGGGACGCCACCGCTATGTATTCTGAAGAAGGCAGTATTTATTTTGCTGAAGGGAAAGTGACTTTGACTGTTGATTTTGATCGCGGAACCGTGAAGGGGAGGATTCATTCCTTTCTTGATGAAGAAGGCTATCCCATTGAAGGAACAGTAACACTGGAAGAGGCAGATATCGGGAATTCAGACAGCGGTTTCTTCCTAGGTGATACGGATTTGGCACATTCAAGTCCAAGTATAGTGGGAGCGGAAGGCAAATGGGGTGGACAGTTTTTCGGAAACGGGAACAGAATTCCAAGAGCAGTGGGAGGAACCTTTGGCGTTACAACGGCTGGCGGAGAAGTTGCCGGCTTGGGCGTATGGGGCGCACTGAGTCCCCGCATGCCGCAAGGGTCTGAACCTGCTACCACATCCAAATGTGGTACAGGTAACGCGGACGGTCAAAGCTGTACGGTTAGAGTTGCCGGCCAGACGGTAACACTAAATCCCGATGGTTCATGTGAGCAGGGCAGTATTAGAAGTGGAAGCGGGGTTATCAGCATTAACGGCGTGAATATCTGCGAGCAAGCGGCCGAAAGCGCTGGAATTAATTGGACGCCCGGAAGGGGTTTTGGAGATGGCGGAACTGGCCCTCCACCCGACACTTCCGGGAGAGTGCCTTCTCACCCGAGCATATTGAGTCACCGAATTTCACCACAAGAACTAGAACCTGGAGGATCAGGTGAGGTAATTGTCACTTATAGCAGGGTTCCAGAGGCGACTGATTATAAAGTGCATATCAATGTTGGTATTGCCGATTTTCCACTTACTTACAGGAGAGATGGACCAGGTTGCGACGTTTTCCCCACCGCGGATCATGTCGTAGAAACCACGAGCACAACCCATACACAGAGATTTGAGGTTCCTGACGCTCCTGGGTTTAGAGTGTACTATAGGGTAGCTGTGCAGGCCTGCAACGCGACTGGCTGCTCCTGTCCTCCTCAGTGATAAGCTTTACGGCGTATTCCCTTCTCCACTGTTATGCGGTGGGGGGAGGATGCACGGCGGCAGCACCGACACATGATAAACTCACTCCCACGCTGGAAATATCCGCATGGAAGAAGGCGTCTGGTTCTGATTCGAGATGAGAGAATTCCGAACTCGCGGTTGTTAGGTATGGATAACTTGCTCCGTCCATTGCGCAATAGCCGACGGCCGCAGGCAGAAGGGTGCGGGCACGGTGTTCAGGCCGTCTCATTTTCAGAGCAGTAGAAACCATCATAAAAAGTTCAGTGGACAAAGCTGTCCCAGTCATTATACTTAGCCGCACTGATGGTTTGTCGGAGGTGCCGTTGAAACTCGGAGCATACGGTTACATAAAACAGTTTCTCAGAGATCCAAAGCGCACCGGCTCCATAGGGCCTTCAAACGAGGAGTTGTCGGAGCTTGTCACCGAGACCGCCCGGCTCAACGAAATGGGAACCGTGGTGGAACTTGGCTCTGGAACCGGGGTTTTCACCGAGAAGATTCTTGAGAAGAAAAGTCCGGAAGCACTGTTTTTCGCAATAGAGATCAATCCCGAGTTCTGCGAGGCGACCAAATCACGATGTCCTTCCGCGACAGTCTACAGGGATTCCGCGGAGAACATGAAAAAATATCTCGAGCAGCACGGAAAAGATTCCTGCGACTGCATTATCTCAAGTCTCCCTTGGGCCGTATTTGACCACGGAACCCAGGACAGGCTACTTAACGTCATCTGGGATGTACTCAAGCCTGGAGGCAGGATGATCACATTCAGCTATTCAATCAGCATGATGGTTCCAAATGCCAGAAGATTCCGCTCAACGCTCCGAAACAAGTTCACAAGCGTCGTTAAGTCGAAAACCGTCTGGTCCAATTTCCCTCCAGCGTTTGTTTACAGCGCGGAAAAATAACGTTGTCTCCAACGCCGCCCAAAACCACACCAGCAAGCTGATTCTCCCACCGCAAGGACGGTTGGGTATACTTAATGAATAACGCGTAAGCGGTTTCTTTCATGTCCCAGCACCCGCTCTATCTGATTGACGGCAGCTCATATATATTCAGAGCGTATTACGGCGTAAGGGCCGATCTTTCCACCTCCGATGGGTTTCCAACCAACGCCGTCTACGGATTTGCAACCATGCTTCTTAAGTTTCTCAGGGAATACGAACCGAGGTACCTGGGGATGGTGTTCGATTCCAGGGGAGAAGTGTTCAGAAACGAAATATACCCTGAGTATAAGGCCAACAGGGACGAGGCCCCAGAAAGCCTCCAGCTCCAGTTCTCTAAGATTTTCGAACTGGTACGGGCATTCTCAATACCAATGCTCGCAATGGAGGGATACGAGGCCGATGACATCATAGGAACCATAGCCAGGGCACAGGGAACATCAAAGGTGGTTCTGGTCACCGGAGATAAGGATTTCTGCCAGCTGGTGTCTGAGAACGTGACTCTGGTTGACACAATGAGGGAACGTGTAACCGGAGTGCAGGAAGTGCACCAGAAGTACGGGATCGAGCCCGGACAGATGATTGATTTCTTCGCTCTTGTGGGAGACAAGGTTGACAACATTCCGGGAGTGGCGGGCGTAGGGGAGAAAACCGCTTCGGCCCTTATATCCAAGTACGGGAATCTTGACGGCGTATATAGAAACCTTGAAGAACTTCGCCCCAGCGTCGCGAAGAGGCTAAGAGAGCACAAAGACAATGCATACCTCAGCCGAGAGCTCGTTACCATAAAAACTGATGTCGAAGTAGGAACCGGAATCGAGGACTTCAGATACGGTGGATACGCTGCCGAAGATCTTCAGGAAATATTCTCAGAGCTTGAATTTGAAAAGCTTCTGGACGAAATCGGTGCATCCCGTACGCCAGGCGAAAGTGAAGCAGTAAGATACGATTCCTACGAAACTGTTTTCGATGAGATGTCCCTCGGCCAGGTCATAAGAATAGTAGAGGAGGCAGGAGAACTCTCAATAGATCTCGAGACGGATTCTAGACTGCCGATGAACGCAGGGATAGTCGGCTTTTCACTGTGCACAGCCCCGGGACGGGCTTTTTACGTCCCCGTAGGACACACGGGAATCATGGAAGCCGAAAAGCAGATGAAACCTGAGACCGCACTTTCTATGCTGAAACCAGTTCTCGAGTCCGAGGGCATAAGGAAAATAGGACAGAATATAAAATACGATATGCTCGTACTTAAAAATCACGGCGTCAGTCTCAGGGGAATTTACTTTGACACGATGCTGGCCGCACACCTGCTCGACGCTTCCCGGGGAAGCTACAAGCTTGACGAACTCTCAAGAACTGAGCTTGGCCACAAGATGATTTCCTACGATGACGTTACAGGAAAAGGGAAATCAAGGAAGAACTTCGCCGAAGTTGATATCGAGACGGCAGCAAGGTACTCGTGCGAAGATTCGGACGTGGCGCTTATTCTTTCAAGAAAATTTCTTGAGACTCTGAAAAAAGAGGGGCTCTGGGACCTTTACAGGGAAAATGTTCTGGGCCTTGTTCCGGTTCTTTGCGACATGGAGTTCACGGGAGTGAGCGTCGACACCGCTATTCTCGGGAAAATGTCTGAGGAGTTCGAGAGGGATCTCGATTCCATCGAGGGCGGAATATATGAAAAAACCGAAGGAAAGTTCAACATAAACTCGACAAAGCAGCTCTCCGAAGTGCTCTTCGAGAAGCTAGGGCTTCCCGTTAAGAAAAAAACCGCGAAAGGCGCCTTTTCCACCGATTCCGAAGTTCTAAGGGATCTGTCGACAATCCACGAAGTGCCGCGTCTCATACTCAGACACAGGTTTCTCTCCAAGCTGAAATCTACCTACATCGACCAACTTCCGAGACTCATAAATCCGGTCACCGGAAGGATTCACACCTCTTTTAACCCTGCCGGCACCTCAACCGGCAGACTGAGTTCCAGCGATCCCAACCTTCAGAACATCCCGATAAAAACCAGGGACGGAAAAAGAATACGAAAATCGTTCGTGGCAAAAGACGGCTGCGTTATACTGTCGGCTGACTATTCCCAGATAGAGCTTCGTCTGCTCGCCCATTTCTCTGAGGACCCGACCCTGCTTGAAGCTCTCCGAGACGATAAGGATGTGCACGTCGCAACGGCCTGCGAAATCTTTAACGCAAGCGAAGACCAGATCACCTCCGAGATGCGAAACCTCGCTAAGACCATAAACTTCGGGATAATATATGGCATAAGCGCTTTCGGGCTCTCAAAGCAACTCGGTACCACGGTCTCGGTATCAAGAAATTACATAAACAGATATTTTGACAGATATTCTGAAGTGAAAACCTATATGCAGGCATCAGTTGAAGAAGCCAGGAACAGGGGCTACACAGAGACGCTTGTTGGGAGAAGAAGGCCGATACCGGAGCTTGTTTCGGGAAACAGGGTAGAGAGGGGAAGAGGAGAGCGTGAGGCTATAAATACTCCGATACAGGGATCCGCAGCGGATATAATAAATTTGGCCATGATCCGCATATTCAGAAGACTTGAAGAGGGAGAATTTCGCTCGAAAATGATCCTCCAAGTTCACGACGAGCTTCTCTTTGAGGTTTACGAAGCAGAGCTTGAAAAACTACGAACTCATATAAAAAACGACATGGAAAACGCCTGGGAACTCAGAGTACCGCTTAGAGTGGAAATGCGCGCCGCAGAGAACTGGGCCGAGGCTCACTAAGAATACAGTAACGATGGATTCCAGAATAAAGACCCTGATTCTGCACACGCTCGTTTTACTCTTTGTGTTTCTGCCGGCGGCACCTTCTCACGCTGAAGTAAACGAGAAAAAAATACTCTCCTTTATTTCGAAAAATTCCTCGTCGCGAAAGAAAATCGGGGTCATGGTCCGTTCCGCCGATACCGGCAAGACGGTTTTTCGCTATAACAGCAAAGAGGAATTCATTCCCGCCTCCAATAACAAAATACTTTCCTCCATAGCGGCGCTTTCCCTGCTCGGAAAGGGTTTTCGGTTCAAAACGGAGTTTTATCTGGGTGGAGGAATACACTCGGGAGTCGGCCACGGCGGTCTTTACGTAAAAGGGTTCGGAGACCCCACTATAGACATCGAGAAGCTCAGAGAGATTGCAGGGCGGATTAAGGCTCTCGGGATAACAGGAATCGAGGGCGGGATTTACCTAGACGGTTCGTATTTTGACGACATCCATTACGGAGAAGGCTGGGATCCTGAATGGCGCGGCAAAAGCTTCTGCCCTCCCGTAACGGCGATTTCGTTTAATTACAACTCGGCCAAGATAAAAATTTCCGCGTCCAGGGTGCAGGGAGTTCCCGCAACGGTGAGAACGGAACCCGCCGAGTTTCCCTTCCCGATCAAAAACAGGGTTTCCACCAAGCTGAAAAGATCGGGTGTGAGAGCACAGTACAACGAACGAAACGAACTCAGGCTCTCCGGATACGTCTCCTCCCGAAAAAAAGCCGAGACCCTAGAGATTTCGGTGCCAGACCCGTTTTTTTACTTCGGGGCTACACTCAAGCAAGTTCTCAAGAAGGAAGGAATTGAAGTAAGCGGACCCATAGAGCGCAGGAGAGTGCCTCGGTGGACCGGCAAAATATTCACCCATTACTCAGAACCTCTGGGCGCCATTATCCATGAGTACAACAAAGAAAGCGTCAATATAATCGGAGAAAGCATAGTCAAAGTGATCGGGGCCAAGCATCTCAACACCCAAGGATCATGGAAATCCGGCACGCACGTAATTGAAAATCATCTGAGGAGAATTGGTCTTAACGGAAACTTCTCCGTGGCCGACGGTTCCGGTCTTTCGAGGCTAAACAGGGTGTCCCCCGAGGATATAACCGAGGCGCTCCATGTGGCCTACGGCGATCCGGACATTTCAGAGGAGTTCGTTGCGTCCCTTCCGATCGCCGGAGTTGACGGAACTCTCAAAAAAAGATTTCGCGCCCTCAAGGGCAGAATCTATGCGAAAACCGGATATCTTGAAGGAGCCAGATCTCTATCCGGCTACGCATTCGCAAAAAACGGGCGGGTTTATGTTTTTTCCATCATATCAAACGGCATGGGAACAAGGGTAAAGAAACTTCAGAATCTGCTTCTTAGGGAACTTGTCTACTGATTTATCGCGTGGAAGCTGTCGGCCAATCTCGCGAATTCCTCAACCGAAAGGGATTCCGCCCTTCTTCGCTGATCGATACTCGAGTCTGAAAGTGCCTGTTCAACGGTTTCCCTCTCAAAGAAGTTGCTGAGAGAATTCCTTATGGTCTTTCTCCGCGAGGAAAACGCACATCTGGTAACGGTCCTGAAGGTCTTCTCGCTCGATACAGAAAACACAGGCTCCTTAAGCGGATCGAGCACCACCACCGCCGAATCCACCTCGGGAACCGGATAGAACACGCGCCGGGAAACTTTGAAGGCAATCTCTACGTTGAAACAGCTCTGGAGAAGTATCGAGAGGGAACCGTAGCTCTTCCGTCCCTTTGCAGAGGATATCCTCTGCGCCACTTCCTTTTGCAGCATCACTACTATCTTTGAGAAAAGTTCTCTTTCATCGAAAAGCTTAATTAGAACCTGAGTGGATATGTTATAGGGAAGATTGGATACAAGTTTCGTCTTTTTTCCGTCGGAAAAACGACTGAACCCGATTTTAAGGACATCTTCGTAAACAAATCTGATGTTTGCAGATTCCCCGAATCTCTCGTCAAGAAAGGTCTTCAGCCTCTTGTCTTTCTCAATTGCCGTGATTCTGCCAGCACCGTGTGCGAGATGCTCCGTGAGGCTCCCCTTTCCGGGTCCGATTTCAATCACATGATCTTCTTTGTGGAGCTTTGCAGTGGCGCAGATCTTACGGAGTATGTTGGGGTCGTTCAGAAAATTCTGTCCAAGCCTCTTAGTCTGACGGAATATCTGCTCCCCCTTCATATCATCCATCCGTTTAAAGCGGATACTGTTTCAGAACAGCTCTTAAGCATGGAAGCAAAGAATGAAAGTGTAAAGTTATTCTTCTTTGAACCTGAATATCTTTTCTTTGTCTTTTATCATCCCCAGTTCCTCTCTCAGTATTTTCTCAATGTATCTTTCGTCTTGCTTAAGGGCCTTTATTTCTTCTCTGTACGCCCTGTTCTGCGTTTCTAAGTCCTCTATCCTCTTCTCTATCCTCTTGTTTTCGTTCTTGAGAAAATAGACCTTGGAAATCTCGTTGAAAAACATCAAGGCCACCGCTACGGCAATCACCGAGTACGCAGCCAACCTAATGAATCTTTGCGGTCTCATATGTCCTCTAAAGAGCAAAAGTTCCCACGAGAAAAGGATTAGTCCTTTTTTCAATTCCCACTGTCGTTTGAGGGCCGTGGCCCGGATGGATTTCGTAATGGTCGGGATATTGAAGAATCTCGGAGCGGATCGACCCGACAAGCTCCGTCATGCTCGTTCCCCCGGTAAGATCCACCCTTCCTACGCTTCCAGCGAAAACAGTGTCTCCAGCTATTATTGATTTTCCGAAAACAAAACATATATGCCCCCAGGTATGTCCCGGAACAAGGAGTATCTCTCCCCTGAGATTCCCCACAGAAAGAGTTTCTCCTTCTTTCACGTAACCATCTACCTCAGGGACTTCGACAAAGTCAAATCCCGGGAACCTCATCTTCGCCTCGGGAAGCAAATCAAGGACGGGCTGTTCTTTTTCGTGTATGTAAAAGGGTATGCCAAGCATTTTCTTGAAAGCCTCGACACCGGCCACGTGATCCAAGTGCGTGTGGGTATTAACTATTTTTTTTACCTCGAGTCCTGATTTTTCGATTTCCTCGGATATCTCCGCTATCTGCTCTCCGGGATCAACGAGCATAGCCTCGTTCGTATCTTCATCCCCTATGATGTAACAGTTTTCAATGAATATCCCGCCCGGGATGCATTTTATTATCAATCTGATCTCCTTTGAGTTCTGTTTATACGAAAATCGATGAATCCGCCCCCGGGTGGAAGCCACTTGAATTCAACCGATTCGACCTTTGCGCGGGGCGGTCCTTCTCCGCACCACTCAATCAGCTTTTCGAGATTCTCGGTCGTTCCTTCAGCGACTATTCTGACGTTTCCATCCATGAGGTTCTCGACATGTCCCTTGATGCCAAGCTCAGTCGCTGTTTGGGCCGTCGAGACTCTGAAGAAAACTCCCTGCACCTTTCCCTTTACCAGGATAACGGCTCTTCGTTCCATCCGATTCTTCCAGACTACCGAAAGCCTCTGTCAGTGTCAATGAACGCAGAGATTCGGGACTTTAAAGTAAGCACCGGAGCAGGAGAAAAGGGTTTGCGCGGCGTTGACAGAGAAAAAGGCAAAATGTATTTTCTTTTCTTAATGAGTGAGTACCGAGCCCATTTCAGATGCATAGACGAGAACTGCTCTGAAACCTATCCCATCGACGAAATCATTTACAGGTGCAAGAAGTGCGACAATCTTCTTGACGTTCAGCACGACATGGAAACTCTGGGGCAAAAAACGCCCGAGCAATGGAAAGAGCTTTTTGACAGCAGGTACAGAAAGCAGGTCTGGCCTTTCGGAAGCGGCGTCTGGGGGAAGAAGGAGTGGGTTATGCCCTCAATCGAAAACGAGAAAATAGTTTCAATGTACGAGGGGTGCACGAACCTTTTCTGGGCCGAGAGGTTCGGAAAACAGGTAGGCGCTGAAGATCTCTGGATAAAGATGTGTGGCAACAGCCACACGGGATCCTTCAAGGATCTGGGGATGACCGTGCTCGTATCGGCCGTAAACCAGATGATAAGCGACAACGTGAGCATCCCGGCGGTAGCCTGCGCCTCAACTGGGGATACATCGGCTGCTTTGGCCGCCTACTGCGCGTCTGCAGGCATTCCTTCCATAGTCTTTCTCCCCAAAGACAAGGTATCCATTGCCCAGTTGATCCAGCCCATATCGAACGGATCTCTGGTTCTCTCCCTGGATACGGACTTTGACGGCTGCATGGAGATGGTCCAGAGAATAACCAGCGAGCATAACATTTATCTTGCAAATTCGATCAACTCCCTGCGCATAGAGGGACAGAAAACTATAAGCATAGAACTTTGCCAGCAGTTTGACTGGGAGGTCCCGGACTGGGTAATAATTCCAGGCGGCAACCTAGGCAACGTGTCCGCGCTCGGGAAGGGATTCCTGATGATGTATGAGCTCGGCGTCATAAAAAAACTTCCGAGAATAGTCTGTGCGCAGGCACAGAACGCAAACCCTCTTTACCTGAGCTATCTTAAGGGATTTGAAGAATTTACCCCCGTAACAGCGAAAAAAACCCTCGCAAATGCCATACAGATCGGAAACCCGGTAAGCATCAACAAGGCAATTTCGATCCTCAGGCGATTTGACGGAGTTGTGGAGCAGGCATCGGAAGACGAACTTTCCCATGCCTCGGCAATGGCGGACAGAACAGGCACGTTTAACTGCCCGCACACAGGAGTTGCACTCGCGGTGTTTTTGAAACTGCTTGAGAAAAAGGTTCTTTCTCCCAAGGAGAAGATAGTGGTGGTTTCCACAGCTCACGGGCTTAAATTCGTTGAGTTCAAAGCCGGCTACCATAGGTCCGTTCTTGAAGGGATATCTTCTGAGCTAAGCAATGTTCCGGTGGAACTTCCAAACGATTACAAGGCCGTAAAAAACGCAATACAAAGCAGAATTCCGGTCCAGTAGTCACCATAAGAGTCATTCGGCAATCTGGATAATCCCTTGTTCTCAGCCGCTATCAACAATGTCTGTTCGGATGGCTGAGGCTTTTTCCGAAGCCCGAAACCTCCACCATTCCCAAGCGAGAAAAACCCACACGGGCGCAAACTCTATCCATATCACCGCGTTCCCGAATATTCCACCTTCCTCCGGGTGAGAGGGAAAATAGTACTGAAGGTAATAAAGCGGGAGCAGTGCGGTTAAAGCAAGGAACCCCGGGCTTGGAGCTATGCAGAGAAACGGAAGAAGCCACGTGTAGTACCAAGGAAACTGTGCCGGGATCAACAGAAACACACCTCCAATTATCAGAAGTGCTTTTCTGTGGAGACCTAAAGACCTGCATACAAACGCCACGTAAAACTTCCAGAGAAGAAAAATCGCGATGAGACCAATTCTTGAATGTGCCTGCGCATGTCCGGGGTGAACATCAAACGCCTCCAGGATAAACTCCCATCCCGAAAGAACCGCCGTGAAGAACGGGCTGTTGTTCTGCCAGCTTTTTCCGTACGCTACGATGCCGGAAGTCGAATCCAGCCTAAATACAACCATGGGAAGAAATATGATTAAGACCGCACTGGCGAAAATAGAGATCTGCAGCAGTGTTTGCCGTTTCTCCTTAAGGGGAGTTAAAAACATCCCGAAAAGAAGCGCCGGCCAGAGCTTGACTCCCACCGCCAAGGAAAGGACGAGCGTCCAGAGCTTTTTCCTTTCGCAGAGAAAAAGCAGAATTGCTCCCAGTACGAACGGAAACGCAAGGATGTCCATGTGCAGGGAATTGAATATCTCTTTCACCAGAAGCGGGTTCCACCAATAGATAATGGAATATTGACGAGGAATACCAAGTTTCTTCAAACTAGCAAGCAGAAGCCCTAGCGTAACCAGATCAAACACCATGAGCAGAATCCTCCACGCCGTGGTGCCCATGGGAGATATTTTGTAGGATATGGCGAAGAAGAGTTCTGCGATAGGCGGATAGATGGTTTTTACGTGGGGATGGTTTACCTTCTCAAGCGTATCGCCATAGAGGCGCTTGAGTTCCCTAAGTTTTTCGTTTCCCCCGCCTTCCGCCACTTCCTCCGGGGAGTACTCGTAGGGATTCATTCCGTTTGCAACCACGGCGCCGTCCCAGAAATAGCGGTGATAGTCGTTTTCGAGTATCGGGGTTGAAAAAAGAAACAGAACGCGGAACCCGAGACCGAAAAGAATTATGAGAAGAAGCGAACACGCGCGGTTTTTTCTGAAACTTCCCACCGCCGCAAAGTAGACAGCCGAGGCAATAATCAGAAGCGATATGAAAACCGGTATCAGGTCTCTCTTAAAAGCCCCAGAGGAGAGTTCCGGGGAGATTTTAGCGATAGCCCCAAGCAGGAGAAAAATGGCTGTTCCGCACAGAAGAAGGAGCCGGTCCGGTTTATTGATTTTCCGCATCAATAGGTACAATTACGAAAATAACATTTCATTCAGTTCGGAATCCCGGAAGATGAACAAGAGCAGAGAAAAATTAAAACTAATTCTAAAAAGCAAATCAATCCTGCTCGGAAATTTCACTCTGGCATCGGGAAAGCAAAGTTCCTACTACATTGACGCCAGGCTCACGACTCTGGATCCTGAAGGCGCCCACCTGATATCAGAAATACTTCTGGGCGAAATCGCCGCTCAGGGAGGCGTAACGGCTGTCGGAGGACCGTCCACGGGTGCCGATCCGATGGTGGGAGCCATCATTTCCAGAAGTTATGAGCAGGACATGCCGCTTCGCGGATTCATAGTAAGAAAGAAGGAAAAAGAACATGGGACCGGGAACATGATAGAGGGCGGACTTACCGAGGGAGACAGTGTGGCAATAGTTGAGGACGTGATTACAACCGGTGGTTCCGTTCTAAGAGCCATTGATCTTGTCGAGTCCGCCGGAGCCGAGGTCCGTGGGGTCCTCTGCGTCGTCGACAGGGGAGAGAACACAGAAAAAGCCTTCCTTGAGCGGGGCTGTAGCTTTTTTTCCATATTCAGCGTTTCGGAACTTCTCTAGAAAACTCCACGCAAAACTCTTTTGTTTTTCACACAAACCGGAATGATATTTGGTTTTTACGTAATTACTGTCACCTATATTTAGGCGGGGAGAGGATTTATTGAGCGTTTTACTTGTTGTAACACTTGTGCTTTCGGCATTTCTGGCCCTTAACATAGGAGCCAACAATTCCGCGGCGTCCATGGCGACATCGTACGGTGCCGGCGTAAGGTCGAAAAGACAGGCCGTATGGCTTATAGCTATCTTTGCTCTCCTCGGAGCGCTTACGGCCGGAGCGCCCGTGGTGGAGACCGTAGGCAAGGGAATAGTGTCGGCCGAGACCCTCTCTTCCGATATAGGCTTCATATTTATAATTCTGCTTCTCGGGATAGGTTTCATCGTCTGGGCGAATATAGTCCGCACACCTATAGCCACCACCCACGCCATAGTGTGCGCCATAGTGGGAATCGGTCTTTATACTCAGACACTTAATTCCGACAGCTTCATCCGGGTGCTCAAATGGTGGATTCTGGCGCCGATAGTCGCCTGGTTAATAAATTTCGCCGTGGCAAAGTTTTTCTATTTCAAGATAGTCCATTACCTCGCAAGTAATTTCTCGGAGAAAAGAGTCAACGTCATCCTGACCGTGCTGATTACCATATCCGGAACTTTTATCGCCTTTTCGGGAGGCGCCAATAATTCCGCAAACGCCATAGGGCCGATAGTAAGCCTGGGGCTGATAGACTCCTATCCGGGCGCAATTCTTGCCGGTGTCGCAATGGGGGTGGGAGCAATTCTGCTGGGAGGCAGAGTTCTTGAGACCCTAGGGAAAAAAATAACGGAGATATGCATAATAAGGGCTATCTCGGTCGAGTTTACGGCTGCGGTAATAATACTGCTCGCTTCGTTATACGGAATTCCGGTTTCGATCGCCGAGATAGTAACAGCCGGAGTTGTGGGTTTTTCGTGCGCGCAGCACGGATTTGTCCAGACTTCCAAAAACAGCCATGTTGTAAAAATCGGTTTTTTCTGGTTTGTTGTTCCTGTGATAACCGTAGGGGTAAGTTATTACATATCCCTCGTATATATAAAGTACGGCTTGTCGTCGTATCTGAGTTTTTTGGGTTAAATGAAATTTTCTGAAAAAGACGTAAAGAACCTCAATCACGAGTTTGAGCGAAGTTCTCCTGAGGATATCCTCGCCTGGGCTTCTGCGAACCTCGACCGCTCGGTGGCGCTTGCAACCAGCTTCCAGGTCCAAGGGATGGTGCTTGTCGACATGTTCGCAAAGGCAAACCCCGAAGCGAGAATCTTCACTCTTGATACCGGGAGGCTTCATTCCCATACGTACGACGTCATGGACAAGACAAGAGAAAAATACAACATCAACATCGAGGTGCTTTTCCCCGACACGGCTGAAGTGGAGGAGATGGTGATCAGCCACGGGGTAAATCTTTTTTACAAAAGCGTTGAAAACAGAAGACTCTGCTGCCAAGTGAGAAAAACCAACCCGCTTAACGGATACTTAAAAAACCTAGACGCCTGGATTACCTCCATAAGGGCGGACCAGACGGAGCAGCGGGCAGAGTCAAGCAAGTTTGAGATCGACTACCTGCACGGAAAGATGCTCAAGATAAACCCTATTCTTGACTGGACCGCCGACCAGGTATGGGACTACGTAAGGAAAAACGATGTTCCTTATAACAAGCTCCACGACATGGGATATCCAAGCATAGGATGCGCTCCCTGCACAAGGGCCGTTGAGGAGGGAGAAGATCCTAGGGCCGGCAGGTGGTGGTGGGAGCAAGGCTCGGACAAAGAATGCGGAATTCACTTCAGTCGCGAACCGCAGTCTTAAAGGTCTGAGGTCGCTCTCAGGTCCCACTCCGCAGATTCTCTTTCACAATCGGAAGAACTTCTTCTTTGAGCAATCTCATTGATTTCTGCCATTTTTCCTTCGGGTTCCACTCGTGCCCCATGACCAGAAGCACCCCGAATCCCCCGACGAATTCATGAAGCTCGATTATTTTCCGGGCGACATCCTCAGGACTTCCCACAAGCCACATGTTCTCGATCATGTAGTCCATGGTCACTTCCCGGTCCGACATTGACTTGTCGATCTTAAACAGGTTCAAGTTGTTTCTTATCATGGGAACTATAGTGAAAAAATAATCCCGGAAATCTCTTGCGAGCGTGCCTTCTATTACTTCTTTTCTCGCCTCTTCGGTTGTCTCCGCGACATAGACGTCCCTTGCGATTCTCCATTTCGCCCTCTCAGGTGTTCTGCCGACGGCCTCCGCACCCTGCTCGTATCCCGCCCAGTGAGATTTAAGCACATCGGGAATAACGAAATTTATGCTCATAGGTATCCAGTCACGTTCCCCGGCCGTCTTAAGACTCGCGGAATTCTCCGAGATTCCCGCAACCGCTATAGGAGGATGAGGTTCCTGGTAGGGCTTCGTGTGCACTCCGAGACCAACCCTTTCCACGGGATCGGGAACGGTAAACTTCCACCGGGAGTTAGAGTAAACACCCGGGCTCGGGTTGTTCCAGAGGTTAAGTATCATCTCAAGGGACTCGTTCATAAGCTGTCTTTGTTTCCCTGTTTTCGGGTTTATACCGAACGCTTCGAAATCTCCAATGAAACTTCCGGCTCCTACTCCCCAGTAGAATCTTCCCTTAAGCAGGTGGTCAAGAACCGCGATTCTGTGCGCAAGCATAAAAGGGTCATGCTGAGGCAGGCATGAAACTCCCGTACCGAAGATTATCCGCTCAGTGAGAGCGGCGGCTTTGGCTATGAAAAGATCGGGGGCAGGTATATTCTCCCAACCCGCCGTGAAGTGTTCTCCTATCCAGGCTTCCCTGAAACCGATTTCGTCAAGAAAAACTACCTGCTCCATGTCCGCTTCGAGCGTATCGGAAAGGGAAGAGCCGAATGGATGAAGAGGCATTGTGAAATATCCTAGTTCCATTTCCGGAACATTATACTCCCTTTGAACGTAAAAAGAGAGTATTTTGCGCAGCGACCTCGGCTAGTAAAGTTTGGCAAAAACTCTGTGTATGTAGTAATATGATACGGATTTTGAACATCAAAGAGCACTAAGTAAGGAGGAAGCATTACAATGTCTAAGAACCTTCCGGGCATACAGGAGACCCGAGAACTTCTGAAGAAGAAAAAAGTTGTTATCGCCGGGGTGGGCGAAACGGAACAGGGCAAGATCCCGGATAAAAGCTCCTTTCACTTCCTGAGCGAAGCTTCAAGGCTCGCGATCGAGGACGCGGGGATAAAAAAAGACGACGTGGACGGCCTCGTAACGGCCTTCTCCCTCGTCGAGCACACTTTCATGCACTGCACTACCTTTGCCGACTACTTCGGCATGAACCCGAGGTTTTTCTCCTCGGTAGCCGTGGGGGGAGCCACGGCGGTGTGGATGGTGGCCGAGGCCGCCATGGCCATATCCTCAGGGCAGGCAGAAGTGGTACTCTGCGTAAGGGGGGATAACACCCTCTCGGGGATATCGTCTTCGGGGATGCTGGCGCTTATAAGGGAGATGTGCCACGCGGAGTTTGAGTTCCCCTACGGATTAACGACTCCCGGGGGATACGCGCTTGCAGCGCAGAGATACCTCCATGACTGGGGAAGCAGAAGAGAACACCTTGCCGCGGTGGCGGTGACCATGAGAAAGCACGCCGCCGATAAGGAAAACGCGATGAACAAGGATCCGCTCTCAATAGAGGACGTTCTTAATTCAAGAGTTATAGCGGAGCCCCTTACCAAGTATGACTGCTCGATTATCTCTGACGGGGGAGCGGCTTTCATAGTCACAACGGAGGACAAGGCGAAGGAACTCGGGATAGAAAACGACCTTGCCTACCTCTGGGGAATGGGACAGGGATACTCTCACCAGTACCTCACTTCCCTTGAGAGCCTTGACCAGATATACGACGCGGTTGAGAGATCGGGACAGAAGGCGTTTAACACGGCGGGGATAGAACCAAGGGACGTTGACATAGCGTTTCTTTATGACTGCTTTACGATAACCGTTCTGCTTGAACTCGAGGGACTGGGTTTTGTTCCCAAGGGAGAGGGAGGAGCGTTTGCCCTTGAGGGAAGGATGGAGATAGGGAAGGACCTTCCTGTTAATACCCACGGGGGACTTCTCTCACAGGCTCACCTTGGGGCCATGCATCATGTGGTTGAGGCCACGCTGCAGTTAAGGGGAGACGCGGGGTCAAGGCAGGTTGAGGATCCCGAGGTTGCGGTTGTGCACGGGAACGGCGGGATAGTGTCGGCTCACAGCACGGTGGTTTTAGGGAACCAGCCGGTTAATTAACAATACAAAAGGAGAGAAAAGAAGATGTCAGAAGAGAAAAAAGCGTATAACAAGCCTTTGCCCGAGTTTCGGCCGGAGACAAGGCCGTACTGGGATGCCGCAAAGGAGCACAAGCTGGTTATCCCCAGGTCAAGGGAGACTGGAGAGTTTTTCTTTTACCCAAGGGCTCTTTCCCCTGGAGGGGACATGAGTGAGGACATAGAGTGGGTTGAGAGTGAGGGTCGGGGGAAGGTATGGACTTTTTCCATACACCACATGGGACCATCCAAGGCGTACAAGGGTGAGCCTCCCTATGTAGTGGCCCTTATTGAGATGGACGAGGGAGTGAAGATGATGTCCAACGTGGTTGACGTTGACCCCAATGAAGTGACCATCGGGATGGAAGTGCAGGTCTGCTTCGATGACATTACCGATGAGGTTACACTCCCCAAATTCAAACCAGCTGGTTAAAAAAGCGGGGACGGTCAGTCATCGAGTTTTACAAGTATGTCGTCCCCGTCAATCTTTACCGGGTAGATCTCTAGGGGTTCGACCGCCGGAAGGCAAAGCACCTCTCCGGTTCTGACGTTGAACTCAGCCCCATGATAACAGCAGGTGATGCGTTCTCCGTCAAGGTCGCCGTCTGAAAGAGTAAAACACTGGTGGGTGCATTCATCCCGAAAGGCGTAGAAATTCCCCTCTACGCTGCATATGGCAATCGCATCTCCATCGATGAAAAAAGATTCCACTTCTCCTTCAGGTATGTCTGAAACCTTTGCTACTTTCTTATAGTCGGACACAAACCTACCTTCCTTTGCCGTTTTCGAGCCTTTGTTCAAACCATTTCATGACCACGCTCTCAAGGGCTTCTCTCACGGAGTCAATTGACATATGCTCTAGGGTCTCGCCAGTAAAGGCCTGGAGCATTATGATTTTTGCCTGCCCTGCTGAGATCCCCCTTGAACGCAGGTAAAAAAGGGCTTCTTCATCCATCTGCCCGATCGTAGCGCCATGGGTGCACTTTACGTCGTCGTTGTATATTTCAAGCTGAGGCTTCGTGTCTATCTGGGCCGTGTCGGAGAGAAGAAGGTTCCTGTTGGTCTGCTTCGCATCTGTCTTCTCGGCGCCTTCGTGAACCAGGATCCTTCCGTGAAAAACCCCCTTTGAGCGACCATCAAGTACGCCGTTATAGAACTGGCGGCTGTCGCAATGAGGACTCGCGTGCTCAACCCGCATGAAGTTATCCATGTGCTGGCGTCCCTCGGATATGAAAAGGCCGTAAATGTCGGAGTTGCATCCTTCTCCGGCCAAAACGGGATGAACATTGTTCCTCACTATGGCCCCTCCGCAGAGAACCGAGTGAGAAGCGATGTTGCTGTTTTTCTGCTGATTTACCCTAAGTGTGGAGAAATTAAACGCCTTCTGGCTTTCAAACTCAAGTCTGTAGTGCTCAAGATTCGCGTTTTCTCCGCAGACAACTTCCGTGACCACGTTTGAGAAATAGACGCTCTGGGATGCCGACACGTAATGTTCTATTACCTTGGCGACCGAACTTTGCCCGACTATGATGAGATTTCTCGGATTTATGAACAAAGGACGGCCTTCATCTGTCGATACGTGAAGAACGTGTACGGGTTGTTCGAAGACGGTTCCGTCGGGAACGTAAACAAACACTCCGTCTTCAAAATAGGATGTGTTAAGGGAAATAAACGCGTCTTTTTCATAATCTGCGTACCTCGCCAAGTGGTCCTTCACAAGATCGCCTTGCTCAGAGATTGCCTCCGACAGGCTTTTTACCAGTATTCCTTTCCCGGCATCTACAGTGTCTGAAAGGGAAGGAGCGAAACGACCGTTTACAAATACAAGCCTCGGGCAATCAAGCCCGGGAAACCCGTAGGAATCCACGGATTTTTTAGAAACCCCGGAGATTCCATTCTCGGCAATTGAAAAAGAACCTCTCCGAAGTGCCTCAAGATTGGTGAATCTCCACTCTTCGTCAGAAAGCGTCGGAAATCCAAGTTCAGCGAATCCTGAAATCGCCTCACGGCGAAGGGTGGTTACCCACTCGGGGGCATTTTTTTGCTCGCTATCGAGAAACTCAGAGAGTCTCTCGACGTAACTTTCGCGCGTACCGTCAAAAACAATAGCCATAGTATTATGCTCCTTGCAGGCTGCCCGAGACCTTAAAACCCGGCGTAACCTTTTTCCTCAAGCTCGTGGGCAAGTTCCTTTCCTCCCGATCTTACGATTTTTCCATCAACCATCACGTGGACAAAATCGGGAACTATATAGTTAAGAAGCCGCTGGTAATGGGTTATCACTATAAAGGAACGTCCAGAGTCCCTCATCGAATTCACCCCGTTTGCCACTATCTTGAGCGCATCTATGTCAAGACCGGAATCCGTCTCGTCAAGCACCGCCAGCGTCGGTTCGAGTATTTGCATCTGGAATATCTCGTTCCTTTTCTTCTCTCCACCCGAGAACCCGGTGTTCACGGACCTTTTAAGAAGATCCTCGTCAATACCGAGCGCTTTCATTTTCTCTCTGGCAAGCTTGCCGAACTCAACGTGCTTAAGCGGTTTTTCATCCCGGTACTCCCTTTTTGCATTAAGAGCCTCGCGAAGAAGATAAGTGTTCGCAACCCCCGGAATCTCTACGGGGTACTGGAAAGCCAGAAATATCCCTTCGCACGCCCTTTCCTCGGGCTCAAGATCGAGAAGATCCTTGCCCTGAAAAGTTACTTCCCCCTCGGTAACTTCGTAAGCTTCCTTACCTGCAAGAACCTGGGCAAGGGTGCTCTTTCCCGAACCGTTCGGGCCCATTATGGAGTGGACCTCCCCGGGCGCCACAGTAATGTTCATTCCTTTCAGTATTTCCTTGTCATCTACCTGCACATGCAGGTTTTTCACCTCGAGCATGTTTCGCTCCTCCTAAAAATCTTTTTTTCAGAATTACGGCGGAACCCTTATTAACCCACGCTTCCCTCAAGACTTACGCTCAACAGTTTTTCAGCTTCAACCGCGAACTCAAACGGCAACTCCTTGAAAACTTCCTTGCAGAAACCGTTTACTATGAGCGAAACCGCGTCTTCGGCGGAAAGCCCTCTCTGGCGACAGTAAAACATCTGGTCCTCACCTATTTTAGAGGTAGAAGCCTCGTGCTCCATGTGGGCCGTGGAGTTTCTGACCTCTATATATGGAAAAGTGTGTGCTCCGCAGCGGTCCCCTATAAGCATCGAGTCGCACTGCGTGTAATTTCTCGCCTTCTCGGCATTTTTACCAATTTCAACAAGTCCCCTGTATATGTTCTGCCCCTCGCCTGCGGAAATGCCCTTGGAAATAATCGTGCTGCTGGTGTTTTTTCCCACGTGAACCATCTTGGTTCCGGTGTCGGCCTGCTGGCGCCTGTTTGTAAGGGCAACGGAGTAAAACTCCCCGACCGAATTATCCCCTTCAAGAACGCAACTCGGGTATTTCCAGGTAATAGCGGAACCGGTTTCAACCTGCGTCCAGGAAATCCTTGAACTCCTGCCGACGCATCTTCCCCGCTTGGTTACGAAATTGTATATTCCGCCCTTGCCCTGCTTGTCTCCCGGGTACCAGTTCTGTATTGTCGAATACTTTATGGTGGCGTCATTATGGGCTATGAGTTCAACCACCGCGGCATGGAGCTGGTTTTGGTCTCTCTGCGGAGCTGTGCAACCCTCAAGATAGCTTACGTAGCTGCCCTCCTCGGCGATTATAAGAGTTCTTTCGAACTGTCCGGTGTTCTCGGCGTTTATACGGAAATAAGTAGAAAGCTCCATTGGGCACCTTACTCCCTTGGGAATATAGACGAAGGAACCGTCCGTAAAGACCGCGGAATTCAAAGCCGCATAGAAATTATCCCCGCGCGGCACGACCGAACCCAGATACTTGCGCACAAGATCGGGATATTCTTCCACCGCCTCGGATATAGAGCAGAAAATAACCCCTTCCTCGGCGAGTTTTTCCTTGAAAGTGGTAAAGACGGAAACGCTGTCGAAAACCGCGTCGACGGCGACGCCTGCCAGCATCTTCTGCTCCTCAAGCGGAATACCGAGCTTGTCGTAGGTCTCCTTTATCTCCGGGTCTATCTCGTCAAGGCTCTTCGGCCTGGGATTGCTTTTCGGCGCGGCGTAATAACTTATGTCGTTAAAATCTATTTCCGGATACCTTAGAAAAGCCCATCTAGGCTCTTTCATCTTCTTCCAGCGCTCATAAGCTCCGAGGCGCCATTCGAGAAGCCACTCAGGTTCATTCTTCTTGGAGGAGATCATCCTGATTATATCTTCGTTAAGCCCCTTGGGGGCAATCTCCTGCTCTACATCAGTTACGAATCCGTACTTGTATTCCTCCTGCGCGAGTTTTTCAAGGTCAACGCTCATTAAGAAATTATCCTCCTGTTAGTGACTTCTGCCGCCCCGAACTTCCTCCACCATGTCCCCGATAGTGGTATCTTCAAGAATCCTTATCATCGAAACCTTGAGCTTATCCCAGAGAGGGAGCTGCCCGCAGTTCTCATAAAGGGCACAGGGACCGTCTTCGTCCATGCAGTCGACTATCCTTATCTCTCCCTCTATGGCTTCGTATACCTCTCTCAGGCTGAGCTCGTACGGGGACTTGCGGAGCATGTATCCGCCCTCGGGTCCCACCTTCGACCTGAGTATCCCGCGATTAACGAGCCTTCTCATTACTTTAGCTAAGTAATTTTGCGGAATGTGCTGGGTCTCGGATATCTGCCTCATGCTGAACTTAAACCCCGGATTGCCTCCCATATGGATAAGGCATCTGACGGCGTAATCAAGTGTTCTGCTTACCTGCATAACGTTATTCTATACTTTATATATCCATAAAATAGCTATCTAGATGGTAATCCTTACCATTATTTAGACAAAGTCAACCGGGGCGGGAAAGAAACTCTTTCCAAGATGATTTTAAGTCTCCTCAATCTATTCCTCTGTTGCGGTCAAGGGGCAAAAACAGTCAGCAGAAGGAGGTCGCCCGCTCAAGCTGCCACCGTTAGCGGTGCGTATCCAAATAATTATCCCTGAGCTTTCTATATTCCGCTTCGGATAAACTTCTCGACCTGTCAAGAAATATGGCGACTGCCCAGATCGTCTCGTCTTCGTGCGTGGGTCCGTAAGCGGGCATTCCCGTCATCTTAACCCCATTCTTGGTGACCCAGAAAATATCCTTAAGAGAGTATTCATTGAGTTCTTCGCTAGGAAATTTGGGAGGTTCGGGAAAAAGACCTTTGCCGATCGGTAAAGGCTCGACTCCGGGCGCTCCATGGCACTGAGCGCACATATGCTCATATTCCCTAAAACCCTTCACATAAATGTTCTCGTCATTGATGTCGTAGGGAATCTTTAGATTCGCAGAGTTTCTTTGTATCGATCTTTCGGTAACGCTGTGGAAGGCCATGCTTACAATGGCCGGATGCGGCTTTGTAGCCGAGACGTCGTAACGTCCGAGAACAAAATAAAGTCCGGCACCTATTATCAAAACCGCTATCAGTAATTTTTTTCTTCTAAATACTTTTTCAATCATCGCTTACGCCTCTATTGGCAGATCCGCCCGAATTCGCCTGCTCCGGTTCGCAGCTACCCGGATGAACAATCATGCTTTATGAAAGCAGGACCATCCATAAATGAGCAAAACAGGCAGCTTGTTAAAGGTAAGACAGGCAGGATTTACCCGGATATTCTGGATAATCAATATCCATATTAGGAGTCGTTTGTCAAGCGGGCCAGAAAAAATATTTTGCCCCAAACAATATCCTTATTTCGGGAAAAGAAATTCCTGAATTGGAATCGAAGCGGAAAAAAGTTCGTCCGTCAGGAAGCTGTGGAACCGTAGATGAAAAGAAGCACTATTATTACGGCGACCCCGCCTACCATGGCCGCCACGTAATACCTGAGCAGGCCTGTCTGCAGCGCACTCAGGCGTCCTGATAAGTTCCTCACAAAATCGCTCAGCCCGTCAAGCGAGCTGTCTATAAAGGAGAGGTCAAAGTCAGAGCAAAGTCCCGAAATATAGTTAAACGGAGAGACAAAAACCGCCTCGTAGATCTCATCGACGTACCACTTGTTAAAGGACCCGCTTTTAAGCGCGGCAGCCGTTTTGCCCCCCGCCACAGCAGTTTCTCCACGCCTGCGGTAGTAGATCAAAACACCGGCCGCTATTCCCACAAACGCTGCCAGTACCGAAAACCCTACAAGGGTCCAGTGACCAAAATAGTGGGAGTAGGCATGTTCCGCTCCATAGTGTACTACCACTGAAGAAGAGAGGAACTTCTTAATAAGATCCGTGTAATGAAAACCCACGACCTCGCCCATGAATTCCGGCACGCCAAGAAGACCTCCAAAAACGGAGAGAACCGCGAGAATCACGAGAGGTACGGTCATTACGGCCGGGGATTCGTGGACGCGGCTTTTCGTCTTGTAGTCCATCCTTGCTGTCCCCTCGAAGGTAAGCACGTAGAGTCTCGTCATGTAGAAAGCGGTAAGTACGGCCGTAAGGAGCCCCGCGGCCCAGAAAAACGTATGGCCGCCGTTATAAAGCGAAGCCAAGATTTCATCCTTGCTGAAAAACCCAGAGAGAAGAGGAAAACCAGAAATGGCAAGCGTCGCCACCAGAAAAGTGACAGCCGTTACGGGAATCATCCCGCGAAGCCCCCCCATCTTCCTTATGTCCTGCTCTCCGGCCATGGCATGTATAACGCTTCCCGCCCCGAGGAATAGAAGCGCCTTGAAAAAGGCGTGGGTAACCAGATGAAATATCGAAAACACATAGGCCCCCGCCCCCGCAGCCATCAGCATGTAGCCCAGCTGACTTACGGTGGAGTATGCAAGCACCTTCTTTATGTCGTTCTGGGTGATAGCTATCGTGGCGGCGAAAAACGCGGTGAACGTAGCCACGATCAAAACGACGTTCAAAGCCACTGGACTCAGGTCAAAAAGCGGCGAGCAACGGCTTAACATGTAAACCCCGGCGGTAACCATTGTTGCGGCATGAATAAGGGCGCTCACTGCGGTCGGACCCGCCATCGCGTCCGGAAGCCACACGTGAAGCGGGAACTGGGCCGATTTCCCGACAGCACCGACAAACAGAAGAAGCGCCATCGCGGTTATAAGCGACTGCGAAAGCCCGGAAACAAAAACCGGGTCGGCAAGCTGGGAGAAAACATCCTGATAGTTAAGAGATCCGAAAACGGTAAAAATGAGGAAGATGCCGAGGATAAACCCGAAATCCCCTATCCTGTTCACCACAAAAGCCTTTCTTCCCGCATAAACCCTAAACGAGTCTTCATACCAGAACCCTATAAGCAGATAGGATGCAAGGCCCACTCCCTCCCATCCGATAAACATCATGGGGAAGTTGTTTCCCAGAACCAGAACGAGCATGAAGAAAACGAAAATGTTCAGGTAAGTGAAATAGCGCGCGTAGCAGCGGTCGTGGTGCATGTAGCCAATCGAATAGACATGTATAAGAAATCCCACCCACGTTACTACAAGGGCCATTACGGCGGAGAGGGAATCAAAGAGAAACTCGAAGCTGACGTTAAGGGTGCCCGAGAGCATCCAGGTGAAAAGTTCGGTTGTAATCGGCTCGGCTCCCGCAGGGCTCTGCGAGAGAAGATCGAGGAAAAGACGCGTGGACAAAAGAGCGGAGACCAAGACAGCCGCACACGCCACTGTCCCGACAACCCTGTCACTTGTGTGTCTTCCAGTCCCGGTGAGCTTTGCGCAGAGTCCAGTGGCGAAGAAAAGCCCGTTGAAGATCGCCCCCGCAAGCGGCGCAAGAACTATGAGAGCAAGCACTCAGGTAAACCTCCGAGAATAAATTAACCCTTAAGCAGTTTCAGCAGATCGATATCAAGACTCTCTTTCTGCCTGTAAATCGAAACGACAAACGCAAGGCCGACCGCAACCTCGGCCGCAGCCACCGTTACTGACATCAGAACGAACACATGTCCCGTGGCGCCCTCGTAGAGCCTTGAGAAAACGACGAAAAGCAGGTTGCAGGAGTTAAGCATGAGCTCAAGGCACATAAGCACGATCAGTATGTTTTTTCTGGTAATTATCCCGTAAACCCCGATCGCGAAAAGCACGCAGGCCAAGACTACGTAGTGAGTGACCGCAATTTCCATCTTACGATTCCCTCCCCTTGGCTATGACCAGAACGCCCACCATGGCTATCACCACAAGAACCGAGGTAAGCTCAAACGCGAGCAGATAATCACTGAAAAGGGATCTTCCCACTTCGGCCACGGTGCCGAAATTCTCAGGGTCCCCAAGCTTCGGAAAAGCAACCGGAGAAGACGAGAAAAGCTTCGAGGCAAAAAATCCGACAACAACGATAAAGAGAAAAAGAAACGTCATCCTCTTCGGTATGTTCATACTGTCAAACCTGAGCTCGCTGTCCCTTATATTGAGGAACATGACGGTAAAAAGAAAAAGGACCATTATCGCCCCTGCGTAAATCAGTATTTGTATCGCCGCGATGAAATGGGCATGGAGTAGAACGAAAAGCACCGCGGTGGAAAAAAGAGTAAGAACAAGCGAAACAGCGCTTGAAACGGGATTTTTATGGCTCACGACCATAACGGCCCCGAGTACCGCAAGCGTAGAAAAAATATAAAAAAGGACAGTATGAGACAACGGGTTTTCCGGAAAAAGATTTGGCAATCAATTATAGTTATAATGCGGGCAGAGTCAAACCGGTCGAGGGGTTCTACCTGCTTCTGGAAACTCCCCTCTTCGGACAGTAACCACTCACGGGACAACGGCTGCAAAGAGGAGATAAGGGTCTGCAGATCTGCTGCCCGAGAGCGACCAGAAGAGAGTTATACTCTATCCAGTATTTGCGGGGCAGTTTTTCCTGAAGAGCCATTTCGGTTTCATAAGGATTTTTGGTATCCACGTAACCCCACCTGTTTGAAATCCTGTGCACGTGAATATCAACGCAGATAGCGGGTTTTCCGTACCCAAGAGAAAGAACCAGATTGGCAGTTTTTCTCCCGACCCCACGGAATTCTAAAAGCTCGTCAATACTGTCCGGAACCCGACCGTCATATTCGTCTATCAGCTTTTCACATATCCCGATGATGTTCTGTGCTTTTACCCTGTAGAAACCGACGGGATATATAAGGTCTCTTACCCTTTTTTCCCCGAGCTCCAGTATCGTATGCGGAGTTGAAGCTTCGCGGAAAAGCCTCGCGGAGGCCTCGGCCGTGGTTTCGTCCTTGGTTCTCAGGCTGAGTACGGTGGAAATAAGAACCCTGAAAGGACTTTTTGAGGAAACGGCCGTAAGCGTAACCACGGGAACGTTCCATCCGGCGGCCTCCTTTCTAAGCACTCCCAGTACCCTTCCGATGTTCTTACTCTCGAGTTTTACGGTCATATCAGTCGGAAGCGAGGCTTTACTGGATTCGGGAGTCTTCAGTGCCGCCGGCACACTTACCTGCTATATCCTCCCATTTCTGGAAAAACACCTTAAGTGCTAGCTCGGCCTCGCCGAAGTTCGACAGTGATATAAGTTCCAAGATTCTTGCAACTTCCGGTACGCTGTTTTCATTTTTCAGCGTGTAGGGATGTATGTAATTGCAGATATCGCCGTAATTAAGCACCAGATAGCTTTGGGAATCGAACTGGACAAGCCATTTTCTAAGGTCTTCCAGACTTCGGTCAAGATTGCGCAGAAAAAGCTTAAGAGGATTAGCAGAGTCTTCGGACATTGTCTTTTCGATCTTTTCCCGCGAGGAGGTCAGTCTCCTTTTTGACTGCTCAAGGGTTGAGTTGTAATGAATTGAGTTAAAGCCCCAGTGGGTATAAAAATTTTTTCTCCCCTCCTCGGAAAAAAGAAGAAACCACTCAAACGGAACAACGTTTTCAGACGCAAAACAATTAAGGGAATCAGAAGTGGGCGCAACAAAGTAGTTGGCAGCTTCATCCTTCATGAAAAGACAGTCGGGCAGGTCTTCGTGGGGCAGATCAAGATGGTCTGAAAGCGCCTGGCGAAACGCGCTGTACTCATTGCCGAACCATATTCCGAAAGGAGAGGTAGGACCACCCCAGTAACGCTCATAAAACTTAAGATACTTGCTCCAGTACTCAGATTTTTCTCTGAAAGAATCCAGAGGCTCATATACTATAAGGGTACTGGAAGGCATCGCTTATATTAGAAAACATGTTCAAGCAAAAATCAATTCAGGCAAAAAAAAGAGGAGGGATAACCATTACGGTCTCCCTCCTCTTTCTTACTCATCAAGAACCGAGTGTCTTCAGACACCGGCCCTTCGCCATTATCCCTGGCTATACTGCGGCAGCAGGAACCTGTGACGCATCGTGTACTCAAACGGTGTCGAGTATACCACATGACCCATGTCATCGGCTCCTCTCTCTACCGTCCTCGTCCATATCGTCAACGCCGGCGGTATTATCAGGTTGAACGTGAAGCTTATCAACCCTACTACCTCCGTTGCTGGTATCTGACCACCCATGTAGTCAAATGGTGTTCCTGACATGTACCACGAACGTACATCCTCTGTAACAGCCGTCCTTACGCTCTCCGGATTCAGCTGGAACCTATGTCCCGTCCCGAATCCCGGCGGAAGATCCGACGGCAGATACGTTACTTCATGGATACTGTTCGCCACATCTGGCCTGGTTGTTATCCTGTAGTTCATTCTTCCCCAGTCGGTCTTGCCATAAAATGTAGGCCTGGCCGAAAGCGGACGGTCAGAATAACGTCCGTTCGCAGTGTGCAGTATATAGCCCCTGCGCTCCATCAAGTGGTTGAAATAGTTGTTGTTGGTACCATGCTCATACCCGGCGATGTAAGCAGCTTTCTTCGGAAATCCGAATGGCTCCTTACCGGCAAAGATCGGTGAGTCGTTCGACAGATACATGTACGGATAGTAACCCGCTTTGTATATGTGACCGCTTCCGTCATCCACCGTTGCCGAGAACGTTACGCCCATCTCCATGTATGGACCTAACATCGTGTTCTTGTGTATTACGTACCAAAACTCTATTACATCATCCTGAACCTCGATCGGTTCCGGTACTACCGCTTTCATAGCGCCGAGGTCAGCCCTTATAACATAGGCCATCCACCTGCTCTCCGTATACGTAAGCGGTATGATGTCGTAGTCGAACACTGGGTCCGCTACACCCTGACTGATTATGTGGATCCTGTCCCTGTCCAATGGTAATGGTGGAACTTCTCCCTCATCCAGCCAAGGATAACTGTACTCATTTGCATGTAATCCCATTATGGTTTTACCTCCTTAAATCCTTATTTATCTTATGAACCCTGACTGATCGGGAACTGCTGCCTCAATCCATACTTGTATGGCGTGGCATATCCACGATAACTTGCCGGCCTCTCATATGTCTCCGTCCAAAGTACTACCGCTGGCGGTATTACAAGATCGAACACAAATGAAATCAATCCAGTTACTTCCTGAATCTTCAGCTCCGCTCCCATGTTGTCAAACGGAGTGGCCTGCATGAACCAGTTTATTGCGTCTCCGCTTGCTGTCCTGGTATGCTCCGGCTTTATCTTGAACCTGTGTCCCGTTATCATGCTGTCAAACGGAGGTGGCAACGCCGATGGCAGATATGTCAGCTGCCACTCCGAACTTGATACGTCCGGACGCGTTATAACCTTCATATTGAACTTACCCCAATCCGTCTTACCATAGAAGTACGGAGGCGTTACCTGCTTGTCATCAAACTGACCTGTTGCGCTGTGCATCAGGTAACCGTTACGACTCATCGCAAATCCAAAGAAGTCAGTGCCCTTCTCTCCACCATGTACCGTACATCTGATGTAGGACATCTTCTTTGGAAATCCAAGCACACGACCAGCGTCCACAGGCGCATCTCCCGTAAGATACATATACGGATAGTATCCTGCTCTCCACACGTTCCCGTCCGGGTCTGTGTATGTTGCCGATACCGTTACGCCAAACTCAAGATATGGACCTAACATCGTGTTCTTGTGATCCACATACCAAAACTCTACCAGGTCCGCATTCTCGCCATCCCATACCTGCAGTGGGGGATTAGGGCACAGACGACTACGTGTTGCCTCGTCTACCCTTACTACGAATGCTGACCACCTGCTGTCCGTGTATGTCAGCGGCAGCACGTCTATGTCCCACAGCGGATCCGACGGATTCGCTATGATCCATGACTTGATATCCCGCTCTATCGGAGGGGGCGGGACCTCTTTCGTCAACTCCCAGTACTTCGTTGGGACGTTTAAATGACTATGGCTCATATTATAAGCCTCCTTCATTGTAGATTTGGGCCAAAACTCAACCACACATTCCAAACCTCTCCATACACCCACTCTCCCCTGTCGATAAAATGTTGGTAGTTCTGTTGGATGCGAATAGACGCAACCTCACCCGATTTACATTCAATCAAATCTTTACCCCTTTTGTCAAGTATTTTTTTATACCTAAAGCAGAGTTTTCGGTTTCTGCAGTAACAACCCGTAAACTCATGAATTTTACAAAATATTTGGGGCTAAAATCGTGAAGCGAAAGGGTTAAAACAGCCAGGGAGGGAGGTCTTTCAGGCCTCTCATCATCCTGATTCGAAGCTCATTTTCATCTGGAATGTCTTTTCTGTCGAATTTTACGTTCTTAAGACAGGCGAGCATCGCCCGCATAATGCTGTTTTTTGTTATTCTCTCCTTTTTGTTTTCCTTGGAACGGTTTTTCATTATCTCTCTTTCGAGTTTCTGGAGAAATTCAAAGTCTTCACTGCTTATCCTTAACGTGAGTACGTCAAAGGTTTTGTATTTCGGCGGTGTTTCGGGCTGGGGGCTCGGTGCAGTGCCCGCAATACCGCTCTTGATACTTTTTTCCTCAGGCGGTCTTATCCAGATATTGGGGTTTACTCCCTCACTCGTCTTTTCATCCGGCATAGCATTCCTCCTTCTTTGTCAAAGATGATCTCTTGCAAGGTAATTATACCATAAAAACCCTAAGTTATGAACTTCATTATTTTAACTTTACCAGAATCCCAAAAGAAAAAATGTCCTCCAAGGCTCTACCAGTCTCCACTTGTCAGAGGACTTGCAAAGCTGGATTAGGACAACAAGGAATCGCCTCGGAAAGCCTGTCAATAAAAGCTAATCGCGTCATAGTAAGATAAGATAACCTGTCAGTTTTTAAGACACAAGAACGATTCTGAGGAGATAAACCGTCTCTAATGACCCTAAACCAGCGAAAAATCAGGCCAACTTATGATGATAAGAAGTTATTGACTTCATAAGTTAATATCAAGTCCTGGAATTCCTCTTGGTCAAAATTATGCTTGACATTGAGTGTCGATCTGTGATAGAAACTGTAATATGCCCCGATTTGTAGAGGGCTAGGAACGGTTATGATCTCATACAGGAGGTATGGTTAGTATGGTTCCAATAGAAGCTTTGTTAGGTTACGTGTTGCTGCTCGTAGGGTTTGTGTTCTTCGCGAACGGAATGACCCTTTTGGGTAAAACCGGAGCGAAGGAAGTGGGAGTGCTCAATCTGGGAGTCGGCGTGCTTATAGCGATTGCCGCCTGGAAACTGCACACCCTTGGTCTTACGGCGGCTACCGCGCTTGTATCGGTATTTGCATTGATATACCTGATAGTCTACGCGGTATTCGTACACGGACATGACGCGAAAGGGCTGGGAGTGTACTGTCTTTTCGCAACGGTGGTGTTTATATGGTACGGGGCTCATTTCCAGGCACTTGGGCTTGCGTATTTTGCGTACTTCTGCTGGGCATGGGCTTTGCTGGTGCTTCTCTGCTTCTTTGCGTTCTCGCAGGGTAAGGATCTTGGCAAGCCGATAGCCTATCTGTTCATAATAGAGTCGATAGTGACCCTGTTGATACCGGGAATGCTTCTGCTTACAGAGAAGTGGAATCCTCTCGGTGGAGTACCAGGCTAAGGTTTATATTTTTAGCTGATTTACCAATAACGGGTAGAGGGAATCATAAGAATTTTCTCTGCCCGTTATTTTTTGTCTTTCCCTTCCTTCCTACGCCAGTCCCTTAAACAAAGCGGTTTGATATAATCCGCTTTATGATTGATAATAGAGTTTCCGGGACGGTGATCTGAATTGTCTGAAAAAATCCCTAGGTTTCTCAAAAACGGGTACTTGGCGCTTGCCTTGGGAACCATCATCGTCCTATCTTTTTTTCTTGTCGCCGAACCAGTCAGTCTTGACCGCAAATACAACAGTCAGAGCATAAAAATTGCCGAAGACACCCTTAAGCACGTAAACAAGTTTTATCTGGACAAAAACAAGATCGACTATGCGAAAATGCTTGAAAAAGGGGTTTCCAGCCTTGAAACCTTCCTTGACGACGTGCTGGTGGAATTTCCACAAGACCGGGGCAATGTCTTCGCCGTTCACGTAAAGGAAAAGACAAAGAAATTCAAGGAAAAAGAGTCACCATCCCCAAACGACGTCACGAGCACTCTGGGCCAAGTCGTGTCTTTTGTCCTTTCTAACACAGGAACCGAAGACCGCACCGTCAAAAACATAGAATATTCCATATCGGACAGCATGCTGAAGGTTCTTGACCCCCACTCCGCAATGATCCCGCCGGATATCTACAAGGAGTTTCTCATAGACACCGAAGGGAGTTTCGGAGGACTCGGAATAGTGGTCGGTATAAGAGATGGCCAGTTGACCGTCATATCTCCGATAGAAGGCACGCCGGCTTACAGGTCAGGGATAAAAACCAAAGATCGGATCGTGCAGATAGAAAACGAATCGACCATAAACATGCCTCTTCTCGAAGCCGTAGGGAAACTAAGAGGTAAGAAGGGGACCAGAGTAAACCTTCTTATCTCGAGAAAAAAATTTTCCAAGCCCAAGAAGTTTTCGATAGTAAGAGACACGATAAAGATAGAAAGCGTCGAAGGGTTTGACCTTGAAAACGATATTCTTTACCTGAGAATAAGAAATTTCCAGAAAAACACGTCCTCGGATCTAAAAAAAGAGGTGAGCAGCCGCTCTTACCCAATTAACGGAATAATCCTCGATCTCAGAGGAAACCCCGGAGGTCTTCTTTCCGAGGCAGAGAAAGTAGCCGACCTCTTTCTCTCCTCGGGAACGATAATGACAACTAAAGCAAGGGACTATGCTAAAACCTACAGAGCGACGACAAAGCAGCCTGAGTACAAGGGGAAAGTGATAGTGCTTGTGGACCAGGGAAGCGCAAGTGCGTCAGAAATAGTAGCCGGGGCGCTTAAAAACAACAAAAGAGCACTTGTGATAGGAAAAAGATCCTTCGGCAAGGGATCGGTCCAGAAGGTTTTCGAGTTCGAAGACGGCGCCGCTTTGAAACTCACAATAGCAAAGTATCTTACCCCGGGCAACATCTCCATCCAGGATAGCGGCATAACCCCCGACATTCTTCTTCAGGGATCAGTGATAACCGAAGATAAAGTCGTCTATAACCCTTTGCCCGAAAAAAGAGAAAACGGGGAAGAGGAGGCATATATGCCAATCCCCGAATTCACGGTCAAGTACATCGACGAGAGCCTGGCGCCCCAAGAAGAGGACGAGGATGAGATTCAGCCGGACGAATCGCTTACGAAAGCACAGAAACTTGAGAGACTGAAGAATGATTTTTACGTAAAACTTTCAAGAAGGATGCTCCTGGCAGAGACCAGGGAACAGATGTATGCAACAGCTACGGATTTTTCCAACGCCCAGCTTGAAGAAATCAGAAGACGGATTGAAAATACAGGAATCGACTGGTCTGCCGGGGAAACAAAAAAGCCTTCCGTATCGGTCCAAACGGTTCCCTCGAAAACAGCTTTCCGGGCCGGGGAAGAAAGTTTTCTTAAGATAAAGGTGACAAATTCCGGCCCTGACCCGATATACAGGCTCAGCGCTGTTACCGACTGTGAGAACCGCATTTACAGCGATGGAGAGCTTCTGTTCGGGAAACTGCTCCCCGGGCAGAGCAAAATCTCAAGAGTCAAATTTTCCGTTCCCAAATGGGTCACCACCAGAGAGGACAGTATCAAGCTCATTTTCACGAGTTCCGGGAACAAAACCTTTACGGAAGAGAACCTGCTCGTAAAAACCGTGGCGGACAAGCGTCCCGTCTACTCCCATAACCACGAAGTAGTGGACGACGGGAGATTCGGAAGCAAAGGCAACGGGAACGGCCATGCGGAACTTGAGGAAACCATAGTACTCAACATAAAATTGAAAAACACCGGAGACGGAACATCTGAAAAGACGGTAGCGACTCTTAAGAATCTTTCGGGGGACGACGTGTTTCTTGAGAAAGGAAGAGTTGAGCTTGAAAAGTTCCGTCCAGGGGAAACCAGACTTGCGCCTTTTCGTTTCAGGCAGAGCGGGAAGGGTGGTGAAACGGAATTTGAGCTTCTCGTAATGGATGAGGACTTCCGGGAAATAAAAACACAGAGAATAATCCTGCCTGTCTCCGAGCAGGAAAGACCGTTTTTCGCCACTTCCGCAAAAACTGCCCTGTTCAAGGACTCAAGTTCCATACTTGGGGGAACTTTCCCTGCTGCCCCCGAAGTGGCTGTGGCACAGAAAAATTCCATGGTAAAAATTCTCGGTACTTCAGGGCGATGGATACGGGTTGAGGGGAAAAATTCTCTAGCAGGCTGGGTTGAAGAAAAAGCCATCAGGGTTGCTCGGGCAAGCTATGATGGTCCGTCCGGTGAAGCGTCGGATGAGAACGGAATCGACGGCGCCGGGCAGGGGATTTCAGTTCTTGAAGAAACCTTTGAAGAACCTCCTTTCATCATGATTTCGGATTTCCCCATGTCCACGGAGGCTTCCAAGATAACAGTGGAAGGATCGGTCAGGGACACTGACCGCATAGAGAGCGTCTCGGTTTGGAAAAAAGACGACAAGGTAAAGCTTTTTACACCGGGGAAAAACAACGTTCCCCTGCTTTTTCCCTTAACTCTCGAAGAAGGAATGAATCTTTTCACCATAGTGGCCAAGGACGAAAAGGGTATGATATCCAAAAAAACCCTGGCCATAAGAAAAGATCTTTCCTGAATTTAGGATATTTATCGCGCGCGCACCGAAGACTGCGGATGAAGTCCAGGGGGTGGAGTAATGCTTAAGTTTCTCTCTTTTCGAATACTGACCGGAGCAGTCGTAATCCTCGTGGTCGCGAGCATAACCTTCTTTCTGCTCAGAGTACTTCCCGGGGGTCCTTTCGACTCCGAGAAAAGTATTCCCCCGAACATACTCGAGAACATTGAAAAGAAATATCACATGGATAAGCCGCTACACAAACAATACTTCATCTATATGGGAAACCTGGCCCGCGGCGACTTCGGACCTTCCTACAAATACGACGACAGACCGGTTACCGACATAATAAAGGAAACCCTGCCAGTCTCAATGGGGCTCGGATTGGTGTCCTTGGTGCTGGCGTTTTTCATGGGAACAGTGGTCGGAATGATTTCCTCACTGTTTCCAAGAAGCATCCACGACATTGTCTCCGTGCTGATCTCCACGTCACTGGTATCGGTCCCGAGCTTCGTCGTTGGGGCGGCACTCATATATTTTTTCTCCGTTAGATGGGGGATTCTGCCGGCCGCCCTCTGGGGAGAGCCAAAGCACATCGTCCTTCCGGCACTGACCCTGAGCTTGGCTCCGTTCGCATATATCTCAAGGCTTGTACGTTCCAACATGCTTGACGTGTCGGGCCAGTTTTTCGTAAGAACCGCCAGGGCAAAGGGACTTGGAAGAACGAAGATATTCACAAAGCATATACTGAGAAACGCGCTTGTACCGGTCGTAACGGTGCTAGGTCCTCTGACCGCCTACCTAGTGACGGGGTCCTTTGTCGTCGAGCATATATTCGCGATACCGGGAATGGGAAGGTTTTTCGTTTTTGCCGTGGCAAACAGGGACTACTCCGTTGTACTCGGAATAACGATCGTCTACGCGCTTCTGCTCGTAATAGCAAACCTTATTGTCGACCTTCTCTATGCCATACTTGATCCGAGAATAGAGCTTAGAAAGCAGGAACCGATCGCCTGACAGCGGGCAAAGACAGACGAGAATGAAGAACGTAAAGATAATTATCGAATATGACGGCACGGACTACCACGGCTGGCAATGCCAAGCGAATCTTCCCACTGTGCAGAAGACTATAGAGGACGCAATCCGGAAGATCACCAGAGAAAATGTTAAGATAACGGGTTCGGGAAGAACGGATGCGGGAGTGCACGCCATTGGCCAAGTGGCGAATTTCTCCATCGAAACGCAGATGGATCCCGAGACCCTACAAAAAGCGCTTAATTCCACACTCCCCCGGGACATATCAATCATCAAGACCCAAGAGGTCCCAGACAGCTTTCACGCACAGTTCAGCTCCCGGAGCAAGGTATACGAATACAGGATTTTCAACAGGCCGCATCCCCCCGCACTTCAGAGAAACAGAGTGTGGCACATCCAAGAGAAACTTGATACAAAAAAGATGAGAGAAGCCGCCGCATATCTTGAGGGGACGCATGATTTCTCCGTTTTCGCCACGGCCGACATAACGGTGAAAACCACCGTACGCACAGTAAAACGGGTTCACGTCAGAAAAACCCGCGAAAGAATAATCCTGGTTGAAATAGAAGCGGACGGGTTTCTGAAAAGAATGGTGAGAATGATAACCGGGACCCTCGTGGAAACTGGAAAGGGAAAACTCACCCCGGAGGGACTCGGACGGATACTTGCCGAGGGACAGAAGACAAAAAATGTCTTCACCGCTCCCCCTCAGGGACTTTTTCTCAAAAAAGTCGTCTACTGAACCTGTGACAAAGCAGTTTCGTCGATTACGCTCCAGGGGTACAGTTTTTGCCTTGCAGTTTTTTCTTCGGTTGATTTTTGTTTCCGAGACTTTCATGTATTCTGCTTGACAATCAGATTTCGGACATGATGTGAGATTCATGACAGTCCTTGTTCAAGCAAACGCACAATGAAATTTCTAAGATTCAAAAACAGCAGCCAAAAACCCGTGTTCGGAGAGTATGTCGACGGAACCGTTATCGAGATAGAAGGAGACATATTCACAACCTGGTCGGCAACCAGCACGCGGCACGACTACTCTGACATCAGACCTCTTGCCCCCTGTCTTCCGACAAAGATCATAGCGGTAGGGCTTAACTATGAAGACCACGCAAGGGAAATGAAAAGAACTCCTCCCGAAGATCCTATGCTTTTTATGAAGCCGTCGACGGCCGTAATCGCCCATCATGAAGAGATAAAATATCCGGTGCACATGTCAAACAGGGTAGATTACGAAGGAGAACTCGGAGTGGTGATAGGAAAGAAGGCCCGCATGATAGAGGAGGAGCAGGCCCTAGAATATGTATTCGGATATACCTGCATAAACGACGTAACGGCAAGAGATCTTCAGGCAAAAGACATACAGTTTACAAGGGGGAAGGGGTTTGATACTTTCGCCCCTCTGGGCCCCTTCATAGAAACGGAAGCCAATCCTGCAGACCTTCGGATAAGGACTTTCCTGAACGGTGAAGTAAAACAGGATTCAAACACAAAGAACTTGATATTCAGCGTACCGAAACTCATAAGCTTCATATCAAAGGTGATGACCCTTCTTCCGGGGGATATAATAGCTACCGGAACTCCTTCAGGGATAAGTCCGATGAAGCCGCAGGACACAGTGGAAATTGAAATCGAGGGGGTCGGGAAACTCGAAAACCGCGTCAGCCTGTAGAGAAGTCTCTCATTTCCGCCCGCAAGCTGTTCCACTCAGCAAAACCTGATGAATTTGGTTTTCTGCTATGTCTGGGAAACAATGTATGGTCAAGTGGTAAAAGAAAGTTGAATCTCCATTACGAAATTAGAATTCTTTTCCGCGCACTGCTTATAGTTAGCATTGCCGGGGCCGTTTCCTGTGGCGGAAGCGGAAGTGCGGAACCCCCGTTGTCCCAGTGCGATCTTGCCCCACAGAGAAACGAGCAGAGGTTGTCCGGCAAAAAAAGAGAAGACTATTATCCCAAAGTGTTCAGCCGTGATTTCTCCCGTGATTACGGTGCCGATATATCTCCTGAAGAAAAACATTACGATACTGTAAGAAAAGTAAGCCGTTCCGTCTTCGAGATGGAGTTCATAGGGAATAATGTATCTGGGGCAGCAGGTTCGGGATGGCTCATAGCGCCAAGATATGTAGTTACGGCAGCGCACAACTTCGACGATTTCGACGATAGTGGTCAAGCAAGTATACGTGTCCATACTTTTGACGGAGATACCATAGAGGCGGAAAAAATCTATGCCACCCGAAAAAGGACAACAGGAACAGACCTGGCGTTAGTCCGCCTCAAAGAGGAAAGTGACGCCGTTCCAATGAAAATAGCGGAGGAAAATCCAGAAAGAAATGAACTTTTGATGGGGATGGGAGGAGGCGCCGCATTAGGTGGGCTTGGCGGATGGACAGTCTCCGCGGGACCGGCTCTTGAGTTAAGAGAAGGCCGCACTCCCCCCCCCTGCACGCCGGGAGAATATACCATGCGGTGCCTATTGTCAAAGGAATGAGCGGAGGGCCTATATTCAACGACAGAGGAGAGGTCGTTTCCATCATATCCGCGATTCGGGGTGGACCTCATTTCGAAGGCATACTCAGGAACAGGTTTGGTGTCACACCTTTTCGGGTTCCTAGTTCGCCGCCGCAAAATCTTTGGGTTTATGGTTTTGTTCAGCCAGACCCCAACTCTCTCTCCTTCGGACCGAATCCCGCGGAGCTTAGAGAAGTTTTCGACAAAATTCCCGATGAAGAAAAACCGGATAATGCCGGAGAATACAGGAGTGACAACAAGTGGGAAAAAGCCGGACACGAGTTCGGCAACGAATACAGCCCGTTTCCGCTTGATCAGTTTGATCACATGCAGGACATATACAAACGGGCGCGCGAAGCCACCGTGGAACTGCGTGTTGGTCCCAACAGATATGGTTCCGGATTCATATACGACGCTGATACTGTCATCACCGCGGGACACGTCGCTCCCATAAAAGGCGAAACAGTATATCTTACGACGAATGATCTCAAAATTTACAATGGAACTGTTTTTAAGACTCAGTACCAGGCAAAACTCTATGGATGCGACATAGCAGTTATAAAGACGAATGAACCACTCCCACCGGGAGAACACCAAATTCTCGAGATAGCTGACGACTCTTCGCTTCAGTGCGGAGATCCGCTTGTCGTTATAGGTTCCGCCGACTTTTACAATAGCGTGGGTCATCTTCAGGGAGTTGGTGCCGTATACATGAGCACTGAAACATACATATCGAAATTTATCTCGCACTCCAGTGCCGCCGGCATGAGCGGCGGGCCCGTGGTAGATAAACACGGCCGGGTGGTTTCCCTGTCTTCACAGGGCGTTGGCAAGGCGGGGGAGTGGCGTGATCCCGGACCGTTTGTAATCCGCACCCGCCTTCCGGTTTATTTTGGGCAGGACTTCTTTGAGGGACCTAACGCGGAAACCATAAAAAGATTTGTTGATGAGGATGAATTTTTCTGTCCAGAGTGAATCGAGCATGTTGTGTGAACATAGCAGAACTTTCCAGCACTCCTGCAAAATCAGAATTCTTCGGGTAGGTTAGTCTTTTTTTACATCAAGACCTGAGAGGGAAGGGAAATTGCCTAAGATACTAGTGATCCCGGGAGACGGGATAGGGGTCGAAGTAACCGAAGTCAGCGTGTCAATACTCAATGCCGTCGGCGAGAGAAACGGCATTGAATTCACGCTTGAAAGCGATCTTCTCGGCGGATGCGCCATAGACGCCCACGGTGTCCCAGTAACCGAGGAGACAATAGAAAAAGCCAAGCAGAGTGACGCGGTGCTTCTTGGAGCCGTGGGAGGCCCGAAATGGGAAAACCTTGAGCACCACCTAAAACCCGAAAGAGGACTCCTTGAGCTGAGAAAGCAGCTTGACACCTTCGCGAACCTGAGACCCGCGATCGTCTACGCGGCCCTTGCCGACGCGTCCACGCTTAAAAGGGAAGTCGTTGAAGGGGTCGACATAATGGTCGTTAGGGAACTTACAAGCGGAATATATTTCGGACAGCCGAGAGGAGCAGAACAGCTCGGCGAAAAAGAGAACAAGGCGTTTAACACCCTTAGCTACACAACTTCCGAGATAGAACGGGTGGCGAAAATGGCTTTTGAGATTGCCAGGAAAAGAAGAAACAAAGTCACTTCCATAGACAAATCCAATGTTCTCGAATCAATGGTGCTCTGGAGAGACACCGTAACCGAGCTTCACGAACGTCATTTCTCCGATGTTACGCTTGAGCATCTGTACGTGGACAACGCGGCGATGCAGCTTATAAGAAGGCCCGCCGATTTCGACGTAATGCTGGCGGGGAACATGTTCGGCGATATAATAAGCGACGAGGCGGCTCAGCTCACCGGCTCCCTAGGCATGCTGCCCTCGGCAAGTGTCGGTAACGAAGGGGCCATATACGAACCGGTTCACGGAAGCGCCCCCGACATCGCCGGCCAAGGCATAGCAAATCCCATAGCCTCGATTCTCTCGATGGCCATGATGCTGCGTTACTCCTTTGACATGGACGGGGCCGCCACGCAGGTTGAAGAAGCCGTAAGGAAGGTCCTTGACGATGGCTACCGCACATCCGACATATACGAGGAAGGGAAAACAAGGGTAGGAACAGAGGAAATGGGATCTCTCATACTCGGCGAACTGTGAGAAAAAATGATTCAGGTCCCAGGAAGTGAACGGTAACAGCTCCACGCTTGAACTTTCATCCCACCTTGAAAACCCCTTGGTGGAGAAGTTTCTTGGGTGCCCGCCCGGAGAACCGACTGATCTTACGGGTCTTTACGGAAACTCGACCTATTTTCTTCTGGCGCTTATCTCCGAGGCGCCCGGCAAAAGGGTGCTTCATGTCTGCGAGCAAAGAGAGCAATGCGTCCATGCGGCGCGAAGCATCTCTTCTTTAAAAAGAACGGAAATCCCTGTTCTTCTCTCAAGAGGAATGGAGAAAACCCGCTCCCTTTTCGAGAAAACGGAAATCACGGAACCCGAAAGGCTTCACTCTATTTTCAGATGGAAGCAAACCGGGGTACTCTGCGCGGACGCGGCAGCACTTGCCGAGGTGTTGGCTCCGCCCCGCACCCTCGAGGCCGAGAGCTTCACTATAGAGGAGGGAGCACGGATCGATCGGGAGGAACTTGTACAAAGGCTCCTTGAAATCGGCTACAGCGAGGTGGATTTCACGGAAAAAAGAGGCGACATCAGCGTCCGGGGCTCTATAGTGGACCTCTTCTCCCCCGGATCACGGAATCCCCTAAGGGTGGAGCTTTTCGCAGACCAGGTGAATTCGCTCCGGGAGTTTTCCCCCGCAACTCAGAAATCCGTCGGAAAAACACAGAAAGCCGTGATCAATCCGGCCTCATTCGCCGTTTACCGCCAAATAAGCAAGGACGATCTGGTCGGACAGGTTCTCGCCGGAGCCGACAAGAAGGGACTTACCTCAAGCGAGGTGGAACCTCTTTTGGAGGCGTTTGAGAGCGGTTCGCATTTCAGGGGAATCGAATGGTTCACACCGTTTTTCTGGGACTCGCGCCAATGCGTGCTCGATTACCCGCAAGAAAACCTAATAGTGAGCCTCCCAATCGGATTTGACGAGGAAGCACTGCTATTGAGACTAGAGGAAAAATTCGAAGCAAGAAGAAAATCTCTGGGGAAACTTGAAAAGTCGCTTCCCCAGTTTGAGAGGCTATACCTCGGAAGAAAAGAGCTTGCGGAAAAACTCCAGGAATCAAGGCTCGCATACCCAGGGACGATGGGCATAGGAACCGAAGGAAAAAACAGCCTTAAGTTCAGCACAGAAGAGATATCGTTTTCGAAACCTTCGCTCAAAGTCTTTACTGACAAGGCGGAAGAACTCATCGAAGACGGTTACGAGGTGTTCGTATTTTTCACTTCACAGGCAGAAAGAGAAAAATTCCTCAAGCTTGCGGAGAACCATCCAGACAAGGGAATGGTGCACGTAGTCGGAGAGCTTTTCGAAAGCACAGTTCTTCACGATTTCAAAATCGCCCTTCTTACGGAGAAAACCCTTGTCGAGAAAACCAAAAGCCGAGGCGCGGCCTTTGGGGGAAGCGATATGCCCTCCGCTTTTCTCACTTCGTTCAGCCAGCTCAAACCCGGGGACTACATAGTTCACAAGGAATTCGGAATAGGTGTCTTCAGGGGGCTAAGAAGGCTTTCCTTTGAAAACAGCCAGGGCGATTTTCTCGAGTGCGAATACAAAGACGGGGACAAGATATTCGTCCCGGTGGAGAAATTGGCACTGGTTCAGAAGTACATGGGAGCTGGAAGGGAACCGAAGATTGAAAAGCTGGGAAGCGCAAACTGGAGAAAAACCGTCGGCAGGGTTAAAAGGGCCGTGGAGGAAGTCGCGACCGAGCTCGTGGAACTCTGCGCGGAAAGAAAGATCGGAAAAGGTTTTCGGTTCTCCCCGAGGGATCAGATGTTCAATGATTTCGAAATGGGATTTCCCTGGAGTGAGACCCCGGATCAGTCGGCAGCCATAGAGGACGTAATGTCAGACATGGAATCCGAAAAGGCCATGGACAGGCTTATCTGCGGAGACGTCGGGTTCGGAAAAACCGAAGTGGCCCTGCGGGCCGCTTTCAAGGCATGCCTCGATGGAAAACAGGTCATGGTGATCGCACCCACCACGCTTCTCGCAAGCCAGCACTACCGAACCGCACTTTCAAGGTTCAAAAGCTATCCCGTGAGCATCGGAATGCTTTCACGATTCACGACAGGCAAGAGAGAAAAGGAGATTCTAAATAGACTCGAAGACGGTTCCCTAGACGTCATAATCGGAACGCACAAGCTTCTTGGAAAAAGAATAAAGCTGAAAAACCTTGGACTCGCCGTGATAGACGAGGAACAGAAATTCGGAGTGAATCACAAAAAATCCATAAGGTCGATGAAAAACGCCGTCGACGTATTGACGCTCTCGGCGACTCCCATACCCAGAACCCTCCAGCTTTCCCTCGCCGACGTAAGGGACATAAGCGTGATAAATACCCCTCCCGAGGGACGGCAGCCCGTAGAGGTGTACATTCAGCAGTTCAACACCGCAACGATAAAGGAGGCCGCAGAAAAAGAGAGCGCAAGAGACGGCACGGTTTTTTTCATACACAACAGGATAGAGGACATATTCGAGAAGGCGGACCTTCTCCAAAAACTCATGCCGAAACTGTCAATAGGGGTAACGCACGGCCGAATGAACGAAACGCGGCTCTCAAGAACCATAGAACAGTTCACCGACGGAAAAATAGACCTGCTCGTAACCACCGCGATAGTGGAATCCGGACTCGACATACCAAAAGCCAACACGATAATAGTGAACAACGCCCATACTATGGGCCTAGCGGACCTCTATCAGCTTAAGGGCCGTGTCGGAAGATCAGACAGAAAAGCATATGCATACTTTCTCGTACCATCCATAAACTCCCTCACTGAAGATGCCAGAAAAAGGCTCGAGGTGCTCTCTCGACTCACCGACCTTGGAAGCGGATTCAAGCTCGCCACGGCCGATCTGCAGATAAGGGGAGCCGGCACCCTTTTCGGAGAAAAGCAGTCAGGACACATAGCGGATATAGGACTTGAGTTCTATCTCGAACTGCTGAGAGATACGATTGAAGGCAAAAGAAGGGGCGAAGACCACATCCGTGAAATCAGACCGGAAATAAAAACGCGGGACGATGCGTTCATCCCTGAGCATTATATTCAAAGCGGTTCAGAGAGACTTTTTTACTACAAAAAAATATCATCGGCAGGAAAACGCGGGGAAGCAAGAAAAATTGCAGGGGAAATCGAAGACAGGTTCGGCGCGATGCCCAATCCGCTGAAACGTCTCGTTCTCATCGCGGAATTGAGAATCGCGCTCGGGGAGAAGCTGATAAAAAAAGCTGAAATAGGGGAGAACACGGCGACCTTGAGTCTCGCGGACGGGAAAACCCGCGGGCGAGAGAAGAAACTTAGCATTCCCCTTCCCTCCGAGGATAGGTACGAGGCGCTGATAAGCGCGGTGGAAAGGGTGGAAAAACCGACCCAAGCCCATGTATAGTATAGTTTTGGGGTTGATTCGGTAGAGAAAAAACATTTGCAAGGAGACTTCATATGAAAAAACCATGGTGGTTCGCGGTTGCAGCGCTTTTTGCGGTTTTTACGGCCATTCCGGCCCAGCCAGCGGTCGTGGAGAAAGTGGTGGCCGTGGTGAACGATAGGATAATAACACTCAGCGAACTTAATCAAGAGCTAGAGGAAGTAGTCGTAAATCCTGAGGCAGGAGTGGACGCCCGCGAAGTGCTCGACGCCATGATAGATCGTATACTGCTCGATCAGCAAGCGGCTGCGAGGAAGATATCAGTAAGCGACGAAGAGGTAAGGGCGATAATAAAGAACCAGCGGGAAGTACTTAACCTCGATGAAGAAGACATAGCCAAGGAGCTTAAAAACCAAAATGTGACGGAGGAACTCTTCCACCGCCAGTGGAAGTACCAGATACTCTCAAGAAGGCTTCTTGACCTGGTCACGCAGGGAAGCATAGCGGTAACGGACGAAGAGATAGAGGAATACAACAGAGAACACTACGAAGAAGAAGGCAGCACTTATGGAAGGCAAACTAAGATCGCTCACATACTGATCAACAAGGAAACGGAAAACGCCCTCTCCAAAGCGGAAGAAGTGCTGGAACTCGCAAAATCCGGTGAGCCCTTCGGGGAACTCGCCAGAAAGTACTCGATGGACGAATCATCGGCGCAAAGCGGCGGACTGCTAGGATATTTCGTCAAGGGAGACTTGGTTCCCGAGATTGAAAACGCCGTGGAGCAGACCGAAGTGAACGGCATCGCGGGACCGGTAGAAAGTTCCCGCGGCTATCACATAGTGAAGGTTTTGGAAAGAACCGAGGAAGGAGAATCCTCGGTCTCCCGGTACAGAGACCGCATAAAACATCTGCTCTACGTAGAGAAGGTTGAGCGGTTCATAACATCCTGGCTTGAGGACATCAAGAAAAACTCTTACATAGAGATAAAGATCTGAAGTTCCCCTTACTTACTCCTCCACCTCGTAAGCCTCTGGGGGAAGGCATGTGCACACCAGATTCCTGTCCCCATAGGCGTTGTCTATTCTTGATACCGGCGGCCAGAACTTGTTGGTCCTCAGATACGGAAGCGGGAAGAACGCCTGCTGGCGGGAATAGGGATGTTCCCAGTCGGAAGACACAAGATCGAGCACCGTGTGGGGAGAATTTGTGAGTACGTTATCAGAAGGATCCGCCCCGCCGTCGATGATATCCTGGATTTCCCCGCGTATTTTTATCATTGCGTCGCAGAATCTGTCCATTTCCTCCATGGATTCGCTCTCCGTAGGCTCTACCATCAAGGTTCCCGTAACCGGCCACGACATAGTCGGCGCATGGAACCCGTAATCCATGAGCCTTTTGGCCACGTCTTCCACGGTTATTCCCGCGCTTTTCCCAAGCTCGCGCAGGTCAAGTATGAATTCATGGGCAACCCTTCCGTTTTCTCCCTCGTAGAGAGTATCGTAGTGCTGCCCAAGTCGGGTCTTAAGGTAATTGGCGTTCAGTATCGCGTACCGCGATGCCTCGCTCATTCCGTCCCTTCCGAGAAGCCTTATGTATCCGTAGGATATAAGCAATATGCTCGCGCTTCCCCAGGGAGCCGCGGATATCGCTCCGCATGGCTTTTCGCCCCCTACCCCCTCCACAACAGCGTGTCCGGGGAGATGCGGGGCAAGGTGGGGTGCAACGCATATGGGACCCATTCCCGGACCCCCTCCTCCATGGGGGATGCTGAAAGTCTTGTGCAGGTTTATGTGGCATACGTCGACGCCAAATACGGAGGGGAAACAGAGGCCTACCTGCGCGTTAAGATTCGCCCCGTCCATGTACACCTGCGCGCCACTTGAGTGAATTATGTCGCATATCTCACTTATTCCGGACTCGAACACCCCGTGAGTCGAAGGATATGTAATCATCAGGCAAGCAACTTTCCCCTCGTTTTTCCGGCAGCACTTTTGAAGGTCGTCTATGTCCACATCCCCGTTTTTCCGGCATTTTACCACCACGACGTCCATACCCGCCATGCGGGCGCTTGCGGGATTGGTTCCGTGCGCGGAAGAGGGAATCAGCACCACGCGCCTTTCGGTTTCTCCTCTCTCCTCAAAGTACTTACGTATGACCATAAGGCCCGCGTACTCTCCCTGGGCTCCCGAGTTGGGCTGAAGCGAGCAGGCATGAAGCCCGGTTATTTCGCAGAGATACTTTTCAAGTTCATCGATCACCCGTGCGTATCCCGCCGCCTGATCCCGGGGCACAAAAGGATGGATTCTCGAAAATTCCTCCCAGCTTATGGGCACCATCTCGGTCGTGCCGTTTAGCTTCATGGTGCAGGAACCGAGAGGAATCATGGAATGAGCCAGGGAAAGATCCCGGCCCTCAAGGTTTTTTATATACCTGAGCATCAGAGTTTCCGAGTGGTAGCGGTTAAACACGGGCTGGGCAAGAAAATCACCATCCCTAAGAAGGTTCTCGGGCACTGACTCAATGGCGCGCGCGCGGTCCAGGGTGACGGAGCCCTCTTTGCCAAGTTCGAGGGAATCCGAAAAAAGCGAAAGTATATCAGTTACATCTTCCTCGGTTACCGTTTCGTCAAGCGATATGCAGACCTTGCCGTCCGGAAGATATCTGAAGTTGATTTTTCTTTTGAGAGCCTCCGCGCGAAGCGTTTCAAGAGATTCTTCCCCGCAGGGGGAAAGATCTACGAGAAGGGTGTCAAAAAACGCCCCGTTTAGCTGGGCAAGACCCATCTCCCTAAAGCCCAGGTCGAGCATCTTCGCAAGCGTGTTTATCCTCCTGGAAATACGCCGCAGCCCGGCCGGACCGTGGTAAACCGCATACATCGAGGACATTATAGCGAGCAGGGACTGCGCGGTGCATATATTGGAAGTGGCCCTCTCTCTCCTTATGTGCTGTTCTCTGGTCTGAAGGGCCATTCTGTAGGCGGGATTCTTGTCCCTGTCTAAAGACACCCCGATTATTCTCCCTGGGACCTGCCTTCTGAACTCGTCTCTCGTGGCGAAATACCCGGCGTGAGGACCGCCGTAGCCGACCGGGACCCCGAACCTCTGCGAAGTTCCCACGACGGCGTCGGCTCCGAAGCGTCCGGGAGGGGCAAGCAGCACGAGACTCATCAGATCGGCCGCGACCGCGACCATGATGCCGTGGCCGTGAGCGCTTTTGATGAATTCCGAGTAATCCCTAACTTCCCCGAATGCGTCCGGATACTGCAGCAGCGCACCAAAAAAACTCCCGTCAAGCAAAACCTTCTCTTCCTCTCCCTCCACAATCCTTATTCCCAGGGGCTCGGCCCGGGTCTTCAGGAGATCGATGGTCTGGGGAAAACATCTTCGGGAAACGAAAAACCTGTCGGCGTCCGCCTTCTCCCGTTTCGCTCCGCTTAGCCTGTGAAACATGGCCATGGCCTCGGCAGCCGCCGTTGCTTCATCGAGCAGCGAGGCGTTTGAAAGTTCCATACCCGTAAGTTCCGAAATCACCGTCTGGAAGTTAAGGAGGGCTTCAAGTCGTCCCTGCGATATTTCGGCCTGGTAAGGAGTGTACTGGGTGTACCAGCTTGGATTCTCGAGAATGTTCCTTGATATGACTGCCGGGACCACGCAGTCGTAGTAACCCAGTCCTATGTACGACCTGAATATAGTGTTCTCGCGTGCAATAGCCCTTATATGGTCAAGATAGGAGCTCTCGGTCATGGCAGCGGGAACGGCCATCTCAATCTCTGAAAGCAGGTCAGCCGGTATGGTTTCCCGGACCAGTTCCTCAAGACTCTCCGCCCCAGTGCACGAAAGCATCTGGCGTGCTTCCTCGGGCGTGGGACCTATATGCCTCGCCGAGAAAAAATCCTCTTGTTCATAAATGCCGTTTTCGTTTCGCAATCACAATTCTCCCCAAATAATCGCCCCATCCATGCCACCGGGACATATCAGGCATCTTCCTCGTCTTCTATCAGTTCTTCGTAACCGAAAGGATCAAGAAGACTCTCGACTTCGCTTTCGTCAAGTTCGTCGGTATGAATCTTTACGATCCATCCGTCACCGTAAGGGTCGGCGTTTACAAGTTCCGGGGAATCCGCGAGAAGATCGTTCACCTCGGCAATTTCTCCCGAGACCGGAGCGAAAAGTTCAGAAACCGCCTTTGTCGACTCCGCCGCACCGAAGGAGTCTCCCTGAACGAGTTCTTCTCCTTCAGTTGGCAGTTCAACAAAAACTATCTCCCCCAAGGCTTCCTGGGCGTAATCCGTTATTCCGATCACGGCCCTGTCCTCTTCAAATCTCACCCACTCATGCTCCTCAGTATATTTCAAGTCTTTCGGTACACTCATAACCTAAATGCTCCTTTATGTTCTTTGATTAAGACATACCGTCTTTATGAAGCGGAAATTCAGAAGAAACCGCCTTTCTCACATCTCCCCGGATCTCAATCCCTATCTCATCTCCGCACTTAACTTCACCCGAGGCAACCGAAGCAATGCCCACGCCAATATCAAGAACCGGTGACATGGTACCGCTTGTAACCTCTCCTATCCTTTTTCCGTTCTTCACTACCCCATAGCCGTGTCTGGGAACCCCCCTATCAAGCATCTTAAAACCGATGCTTTCCCTGGCCGTTCCGCTCTCCACCTGCTCCAAAAGCACATCTCTACCTATAAAATCGCCTTTGTCCATCTTCACGTATCTATTAAGGCCAGCCTCGACCGGGGTCGTTTTCTCATCCAGTTCGTTTCCGTAAAGAGGATATCCGACTTCCGTCCTAAGGGTGTCGCGCGCTCCCAGACCGCAAAGAGCAATCCCGAATTCGCTTCCGCTTTCAAAAAGCTTCTCCCAGATCCCGACCGCGTCTCCCGCGGGCACGAACAGTTCAAAGCCGTCTTCACCCGTGTAACCCGTCCTGGCCGCTATAACCCCTGCTGCATCACCCTCAAGAATCCTGAAAGAGAACCTCGGGAAATCCCGCACGCTTTCTTCGCCAAGCGCCTTTTCCATTACTGATACAGAACGGGGCCCCTGAACGGCGATCTGTGCGTAGGCCGAACTCGCATTGGTTATTTCAACATCAAATCCCTCGCAGTTATCACCGATCCAGCGGTAGACCTTCTCGGTGTTGGACGCGTTTACGCACACAAGGAAATGCTCAGCTGAAAACCTGTAGGTTATAAGGTCGTCAATCGCCCCACCGTCAGGGTAGCAGAAAAGACCGTAGCGGGCCCGGCCGTCGCGAAGTCCCGCCATGTCGTTGGTGTTAAGCTTCTGGCAGAGGGCTTCGGCCTGGGTCCCCGTGATCTCTATTTCTCCCATGTGGCTTACGTCAAAAAGACCGCAGGCAGTCCTGACCGCCATGTGTTCCCGTCTTATACCTTCAAACTGAAGAGGAAGCTTCCACCCGGCAAAATCGATCATCTTCGCCCCGAAACTCTTGTGTGTTTCGTATAAAGGGGTGTAAGTCATATACTAGATTAAACATCCAAAAAAGTGGACTGTCAAAATAACCTCGAGGAACCGCTCTAAATTCCCCTTCCGCAGCGTTGCGGGTAATGGACAAATGGATATATGACATGAAAATTGTCTTTATGATAAACTCCGTATTAAATAATGTCATGGTTGAATGGAGTCGGAATACCAAATTTAGAACAGACCATCGTCAATGCCGCTTTGGCAGGCCGTGTGCCGGGCGGGCGGAAGCCGGAATCTGAACGCAAGATGAGTTATCCTAAAGTAATTGTCTACACCGTATGCCTCTATTTGCTTGTCTTGTTATCGTCAGCGCCGGCAGTAGCGCAGACTTGGAATGCGTTCAATGCCCAGTTGCTCTATGGTACAGACTTCAAACTGGGGCCCGAGAAAGCGGAAACCCTCACTCTGGAATGGATTAACGGATGGGCCTATGGCAATAACTTTGCCTTTGTGGATATCCGACCATTGAGAGGTAACAGTTCATTCTACGGGGAGTGGTCACCCCGCCTGAGCTTCTCCAAAATAAGCGGTAAAGCTTTTTCCGCAGGACCGGTGGAAGATGTGCTTCTGTCCGGCAATTTGGAAAAGGGAGAAGGCTTTGCCAATTATCTCATTGGCGCCTCGGTGGATCTTGATGTGCCCGGGTTTAATTTCGTCCAGACAAACGGCTACTTAAGGGAGAATCCAGACCTTCCCGGAACAACTTGGCAGGTGACAGTGGTTTGGAATGCGACCTTCGAAACGGGGCCGGCGCACTGGATGTTTAATGGCTATTTCGACTGGGCCGGCTCAGAGGGTGAAGCTGGAACATCCGCCTATGAAAAACAAAACTTTCTTATGCAGCCTCAGCTCCTGCTGGATGTGGGTCGTCTGGTGAACCGGCAGGGGCAGGTATATGTCGGTATTGAGTGGTGGTATTGGCACAACAAGTTTGGGATCTCGGGGATCGAGGAATCAGTTGTTCAGGCAATGATAAGGGTGGATTTATAGCTGATATCCATTGCCAGGCACAGCAGGAAGATCGTCGGCTGCGGGCACATCCGCGGGAATCGGGCGCGGGGGTCTTTGCCTGCAGTGTCTTTTTCATTATAATCGATAGTTGATCGCAGGTTCGCCGTTTGCTTCTGCGGTTCCACGCAACCCCGGAATAAGACATGAGAAACCTCTTTTTCCCCGCGGGGGCACAGCCTCTTTTTTCGTTCTCCGACGCAGAAGGCTTTTTCGGCCTCATGGTGAACAACCTCGTCCAGTACGTTCTGATCATGATACTGCTCACCGGACTTGTGGGTCTGCAAAGGGAGTTTGTCGTCTCCTCGGTCCTCCCTGCCATAGCGATATCGCTTATTATCGGCAACCTCTACTACGCATGGCTCGCGCAACGACTCTCGGCAGCCACCGGAAGAAAAGACGTAACGGCGCTTCCCTACGGGGTAAACACGATTTCCCTGTTCGCCTTCATCTTTCTGGTCATGATCCCGGCGAAACTGGTGGCCGAAAGCCGAGGAGTTCCGCCTCAGGAAGCCGCGCTTGTGGCTTGGCGCGTCGGGGTAGCGGCGTGTTTTCTCTCCGGAGTTATTGAACTCGCGGGATCCCTGGTAGCCGAGAGGATCAGAAAGGCGACTCCACGCGCCGCGCTGCTGACTTCCCTTGCCGGAATAGCCGTAGCATTTCTCTGCATGGACTTTGCCGCAAGATGCTTCGCCCATCCCCTAGTCGGCCTGCTCTCTCTGGGGGTGCTGCTGTTCGCTCTGCTCTCAAAAACCAAGCTTCCGCTTGGAATTCCGGGAGTCGGCCTGGCGCTCGTCCTAGGAATATTCACTGCGTGGCTTCTCTTTGCGGCGGGATTCGGAGCGGAAACAACGGTGTCGGGACCTGCCGTGAGCCAAGCCCTCGGCGACGTGGGATTCTATCTCCCCATTCCCGTTCTGGGTGATCTAGTAGCCGGGCTTTCAGATCCCCTCGTGCGCTCGGTGCTGATTCCAGTCGTGCTTCCTATGGGGCTTTACAATATCCTCGGGTCCCTTCAGAACATAGAGTCCGCCGAGGCCGCGGGAGACCCCTATCCCACCGGACCGTGCCTTGCGGTTAACGGTGTGGGATCGATAGCCGCCTCACTTCTCGGGTCGTGCTTTCCAACAACCATATATATAGGACACCCAGGATGGAAGGAGATGGGAGCGAAAGGAGGCTACTCGGTAATAAACGGAATTTTCTTTGCCGTGGTGTCGCTTGTCGGCCTGGGTTCCCTGGTCTCGGCGCTGGTACCGATTGAGGCCGCCGGAGTAATACTCGTATGGGTAGGACTCGCAATGATATCCCAGGCGTTTCAGACCACTCCCCGCTCCCATGTCCCCGCCGTGGCCTTGGGACTGATACCTGCACTTGCGGCATGGGGAACCGTAGTGGTTTCCCAGACCGTCTCGGCGGTGGGAACCGCTATATCGGACGGTTTGGTGGCCACGCGCGCGTTTGAGAATCTCAATGCGTTTGTCTTTTCGGGTCTTCAGCTGCCCGGACTGGTGGCGCTTTCCCAGGGATTTATGCTTTCGTCAGTGGTCTGGGCCGCAACGGCCGTCTGCCTCGTTGAGCGCAGGCTCAACCAGGCGGCAGCGTGGATGGGGGCGGGAGCCATGATGGCGTTTTTCGGCTTCATACACGCGGGAGAGATCTCGGTTGAGGGAAATCTCTATTCTCTTGGTTTCGGAACGGGAGCCAAGTGGGCAGTCGGATACGCTCTTTCGGCCGCCTTTTTCATGATTGTCTCCCACGTTAACCGCAAAAGCGGTGGGGGCGCAGCAGGTTGACCGATAGAGGCGACTCCCGAAGAATACGGGATTTCTACTCAGCTCTTTACGCAAGATACGGCCCGCAGAACTGGTGGCCCGCCCGGACGAGACTTGAGTGCGCAACGGGAGCCATACTCACTCAGAACACCTCCTGGAAAAACGTGGAAAAAGCCATAGGGACGCTCAGGGAAAATTCCATGCTCTCTGCAAAAAAACTCAGATCGGTATCCCATGAGCAGCTCGCAGTCCTGATCCGCCCCTGCGGATATTACAACTTAAAGGCCAAGAGGCTTAAGAACTTCATCGACTTCCTGTTTGCCGGTTACGGAGGAGTGATGGAGAACATGCTGGCTGAGGACACCGACAGACTCAGGGAAAAGCTGCTCTCAGTGAACGGCATCGGCGAAGAGACGGCTGACTCAATACTGCTCTATGCGCTCGGCAAACCCGTGTTCGTGGTTGATAACTACTCCCGGAGAATTCTCCAACGCCACCGCCTGGTCCCCGAGGGAGCAAGCTACTCGGAAATGCAGAAACTTTTTGTACAAAGCCTTTCTGTCGATGTGGAAGTCTTCGGAGAGTACCACGCACTCATAGTGAAAACGGGAAAACTTCACTGCCGAAAAACACCTAGCTGCGAAGGCTGCCCGCTTGAGCACGACCCGCACGATCCCGGAATAGATTTGTTTTAGCAGGAAATAAGAACAAAGCCCCGGTCGGGGCGGAAATCAGCCTTTTTTCGAGGTCGCGAACTCCACTACGGCCTTGAAGCTCTCGGGGTTTCTTACGGCAAGCTCAGAGAGGCTTTTGCGGTCAAGCTCTACCCCCGATTTTTTGAGCGCGTCGATGAACCTGCTGTAGGAAAGGCCGAAGGGTCTTACGCCGGCGTTTATCCTCATGATCCAAAGCGCCCTGAAATCCCTTTTTCTGCGGCGCCGGTCCCTGTAGGAATAGGCAAGCGCCCTGAGTATGGTTTCCTTAGCCCTTCTGAAATTGTTCTTTCTTCTGCCCCAGTACCCCTTGGCAAGCTTAAGAACTCTTTTTTTACGTCTTCTGGAAGTAACTCCTCTTTTTATGCGCATCGGTATTCTCCGTCTCTATCGGCTCACAGGTAAGGAAGGTAGGTCTTGATCTTCTTGGCGGCGGAACCTTCAAGGAAGTCCGGCTCCAGCAGTCTCCGCATCCTCTTTGAGCTTTTCTTTACGTTTATATGGCTTTTGCCACCCTTGTTTCTTCTTATCTTCCCGCTTCCCGTAACGGAAAATCTCTTGGCCGCACTGCGGTTCGTTTTCATCTTAGGCATCTCGTAAATCCCTCACTGTTTTTTTACCGGCACAAGAATCATTATCAGGTTCTTGCCCTCTATCTTGGGCTCCATGTCCACCGAGGCCACATCGGACAGTTTCTCGCGAACATCATTGGCAAGCTCGCGGCCGAGTTCCGGATGAACTATTTCCCTGCCCCTGAAAAATATCCTCATCCTGGTTTTATGACCCGCTTCGAGAAAACCCCTCATCCGGTTTACCTTGACTTCAAGGTCGTGTTCCCCTATGTTGGGTCGAAATTTTATCTCCTTTACCGTCTGATCTTTTTGTTTTTTCTCGCTCCGCTGTTTTCTAAGTTCGTACTTGAACTTCCCGTAGTCCATGAGCCTGCATACGGGAGGCGCGGCGTTTGACGCAACCTCAACCACATCGACTCCCTTTTCCTCCGAGATCCGCAAAGCGTCTTCAATACTTACGATTCCGAGCTGCTCACCTTCAACATCTATGAGCCTTACTTCCTTTGCGTTGATTCGCCTGTTAACGCGAGTCTCAGGAACACGCGGCCTAGAATAATTGCTTCTCCTCCTAGCTATACCGTTACCTCCATCCACCTATAGGGATCGTTCTCCCCGGCGACGATTTCGATAAAATCATCTACAGGCAACGCCTCCATGGCGTCCCCGCCGTATTTTCTGGGAGTAACCGTTCCCGTTTCGACCTCCTTGTCTCCTACAACCAGCAGATAGGGAATCTTCATTACCTGCGCTTCCCTAACCTTATACCCTAGCTTCTCGTTTCGCAAATCACTGCCGACCCTGATTCCCCGGCGCCGAAGCTCGGCGCAGACTTCCTCGCAGTACTCGGCCTGGCTCTGTCCCACGGACGCCACCCTCACCTGCTCGGGGCTGAGCCAAAGCGGAAACGCTCCCCCGTAATGTTCTATCAGGATTCCGAAGAACCGTTCAATCGAGCCGAATATAGCCCTGTGTATCATTATCGGGGTATGTCTAGCGTTATCATCACCCACAAACTCCATTTCAAATCGCTCGGGCAGGTTGAAATCTACTTGAATAGTTGAGCACTGCCAAGCCCTGCCTATCACGTCCTTTATTTTAATATCTATTTTGGGACCGTAAAACGCTCCCCCGCCGCTGTCCACTCCGTAGGGAAGGCCAACATCCGAGAGGGCCTGCTCGATGGCCTCTATCGACCTCTCCCAGTTCTCCTCGCTTCCGACGAACTTCTCCGGGCGCGTCGAAAGGAAAATCTCGTAATTATCAAACCCAAAAGTTCTCAGAAAATCCAGAGTGAGGTAAAGCACCTCGGAGACCTCCTCGCGTATCTGGTCGGGTCGGCAGAATATGTGGGCGTCGTCTTGGGAAAACCCCCTCACCCTCAGAAGACCGTGAAGAACCCCCGAGCGCTCGTACCTGTACACGGTTCCTATCTCTGCCCACCTGATCGGCAGGTCCCTGTAGCTTCTTGTTTTTGATTTATACACCAGTATGTGGAAAGGGCAGTTCATGGGCTTTACCTGGTAATCGGAGTTTTCAACTTCCATGCATGAGAACATGTTCTGCGAGTAGAAGTCCACGTGACCGCTCGTACGCCAGAGATCGAGCTTGGCCATGTGCGGGGTGTAGAGCACCTCGTAACCCCTGGAGATATGCTCACGCTTCCAGAAATCCTCTATAACGCTCCTTACCTTGGCCCCCCTTGGATGCCAGAGAATAAGACCGGGACCTACCTCATCGTTCACGCTGAAGAGATCAAGCTCCCTTCCAAGCTTGCGGTGATCCCTTTTTTTGGCCTCCTCAAGGTCGCGCAGATACTTGCGCAGATCCTTTTTGTCCCAGAAGGCCGTTCCGTAAATTCTCTGGAGCATCGGGTTGTTCTCGTTACCCCTCCAGTAAGCCCCCGCGGAACTCGTGAGCTTAAAGGCCTTTATGAGCCCCGTTGAGGGAAGATGCGGTCCCCTGCAGAGGTCATACCAGTCAGTCTGATCGTATATTGTTATCTCCTCCCCTTCGGGAAGATCGTTTATTATCTCCACCTTATAGTTCTCCTTTATCCCGGAGAAAGTGGCGACGGCATCCTCTCTGGTGACCGATTTTCTTACAAGAGGGCGGTTTTTCTTTATTACCTCAAGCATTTTCGCTTCGATATTCTCAAGATCCTCGGGAGTGAAACCTCTTTCGAAATCAAAATCGTAGTAAAAGCCGTTTTCTATCACGGGACCTATGGTGACACGGGCTTCGGGAAAAAGAGACTGGACGGCTTCGGCTAGAACGTGGGCCGTGGTGTGCCTCAGAAGCCCCAAAGATGCTTCGGTATTGCTTCTTACAGGCAGAAGATTGCAGTCAGCCTCAAGACGGTGCCAGAAATCAACAACCTGGCCATCTACGACGGCGCCTACAGTGCGCTTGTCCGCGTCAAGCCCCTCTAGCAATTCCCCAACAGTGATTCCCGAAGAAAAAGTGCCCTGCTTCCCGTCGATATTTACTTGTATATCCAACCGATTCGTCCCCTAGACTCTATGGTGAGCACGGCAGGATTTGAACCTGCGACCCCTTGCACGTCAAGCAAGTGCTCTGCCACTGAGCTACGTGCTCAAAAACCTGATATTGTCTTTAATTATCGCATATTGTCAATAACTGCGGGGTGGCTTGAGAATAGCAACGGTTTCGGGTAGTTTCACCATTCAGTCAAAGCGTCCCGCAAAAATCGGGAATCAAGTGGCGGAACCATTCGCAAAACGATACTCAGCACGGACTTCATCGGATTCGCAGAACCCACCAGAGGCAAGGTAAGAGACATCTACGATCTCGGCGAGCGCATCCTGATGATAGCCACCGACCGCATCTCCGCCTTTGACGTGATACTCCCAAACGGAATACCCTCAAAAGGTGAGGTGCTGAACCGAATCTCGGAGTTCTGGTTCTGGAAAACAGAGCATATAATCCCGAACCACCTGATCTCAACGGACCCCGAGGATTTTCCCGATCCCTTCGGGGACCATGCCAAGGTACTCTCGGGCCGCTCAATGCTCGTGAAAAAGACCGACCCGCTTCCCGTGGAGTGCGTAGTGAGAGGTTACATAAGCGGTTCGGGGTGGGAGGAATACAAAAAAACCGGTTCTGTCTGCGCAATACCCCTCGGGGAAGATCTCGTTGAGTCGCAGAAGCTTCCGGAACCCATCTTCACCCCGTCAACCAAGGCCGAGCAGGGAACCCATGACGAAAACATAACGTTCGGGAGAGTACGCGATATGATAGGCGGGGAACTCGCAGGCAGGGTACGGGACACAAGTATCGAAATCTACACTGCCGCCGCCAGAATAGCCGAGGAGAAGGGAATCATAATAGCCGATACAAAATTCGAGTTCGGGATAGACCGCGACACCGAAGAGCTCATCCTGATAGACGAAGCCCTGACGCCGGATTCCTCAAGATTCTGGCCCCTGGCGGACTATGCTCCCGGTGGACCGCAGACAAGTTTTGACAAGCAGTTCGTAAGGGATCACCTCAAGCAAACGGGCTGGGACAGAAATCCCCCGGCTCCCGAGCTTCCACCCGACATAGTAAGGAAAACAAGCGAAAAGTATCTTGAGATGCTCAGGCTTTTCTGCGGAGGATAGAGTTTTGGGAAAGACGAATTCTCCATGCAACGGCATATGCATAATGGACGAGGACACGGGGCTCTGCGTCGGATGTCTTCGCACAAGCGACGAGATAGCAGGCTGGGAGGATTATTCAGACGAGCAGAGAGCGGAAGTCATGCGTGAAATAACGCAGCGGGAAGCGGAGCAGAACCAGTGAAGACCGTCAGCATCCTTGGCTGCGGCTGGCTCGGAGAGCCGCTCGCGCTCTCTCTTAAGGAAGCGGGTTTTTCTGTAAGAGGATCGGTTAGAAAACCCGAAGCAAGCCCCGCCCTTTTGGAAAAGGGGATAGAACCCTACCTTATAGATATAGCCCCGGAGGTAAACGCAGAGAGAGCGGATGAATTTTTCTCTTCTGATGTTCTTTTCATAAATTTTCCCCCCGAGCGAAGAGACGACATCGAGACCTACCATAAAAAGCAGATCGAAAATCTCATCGAAGCGATACCGAGCCCCCGAGGAAAAATGGTCATTTTCGCCAGTTCAACCTCGGTATACCCGAACACAAACGGAGTCGTGAGGGAAGAGGACTCCCTCCATCCCGACAAGCCGTCGGGAAAGGCTCTTCTGGGAGTGGAGAGGCTTTTAATGGATAATCCTGAATTCGATACGACCGTGATACGTTTTTCAGGACTCATAGGCTACGACAGGGCTCCCATAAAATCGATAAGAAGAAAAAAACTGGTGCTAAACCCCGACTGCCCCCTTAACCTCATACACCGCGACGACTGCATAGGAATCGTCCGAAGCGTAATAGATCTTGATGTGAGAAACACTGTGCTTAACGCCACCTGCGACGAGCACCCAACAAGAAAGGAGTACTACTCGCGCGAAGCCCAAAAATACGGAATCCCCCCGCCGCTTTTCGAAACGGAAAATCCCCCGCAGTACAAGATAGTCTCGAACGAAAGACTGAAGAGAACGCTCGGGTACAGGCTCATTTACCCGGATCCGCTTGGCATGCCCTGAAAGAATGGACAGACTCCGCGACAATCGACGGAATTTGAAAACTGTTGAGAAAAACCTTAAAAAAAGGGAAAATAAACAGAAGTGAGACGCCAAGTTGTACAGTATTGGTTTTGGGTGGATGCCATAGAATTTCTAAACACGAAACGTAATTTCTCCCGCGCGGCAGCCTAGGTGCCTATGGACGGAATCAGGGAACTCGAACTTGAGAACATAGAAGCGGTAAAGGTCCTCTACGGGGAACTTAACTCGAATCTCAAGGAAATAGAGAATGAATTCGACATAAGCATCCACACTCGGGGCAACAAAATCACTCTCAAGGGAAACGAGGAGAGGACCGCTGAGGCGGGCATGCTCATGGGGCAGATGTACTCTCTTATAGAGAAGGGGTACGTTCTCCAGCCTTCGGACATAAAGATAGCGAAAAGGCTTCTAAGCCAGAAAGACGCCTCTCTCGAAGAGATATTCCTCGACACGGTCTGCATATCCGTACGGAAAAAAATAATAAGCCCCAAGACAATAAACCAAAAACTCTACATCGACGCCATAAGAAGAAACGACATGGTGTTCGGCATAGGACCAGCGGGAACGGGGAAAACCTATCTGGCGATGGCGATGGCCGTCTCGGCGTTTACAAACAAGAAAGTAAACAGAATAGTGCTCGCTCGGCCCGCCGTGGAGGCGGGAGAAAAACTGGGATTTCTCCCCGGCGACCTCCAGGAAAAGGTGAATCCGTACCTGCGACCCCTTTTCGACGCTCTTTACGACATGATGGATTTTGAGAAGGCAAACAGGCTGATTGAGAAAAACATGATTGAAATCGTCCCGATAGCCTACATGAGGGGAAGAACACTGAATGACGCATTCATAATTCTCGATGAAGCGCAGAACACGACAGCGATACAGATGAAGATGTTTCTTACAAGGCTCGGATTCGGTTCAAAAACGGTCATAACGGGAGACATTACCCAGATAGACCTTGCCAGGGATCAGAACTCTGGGCTGATCGAAGCCATGAACATCCTCTCCGGAATAAAGGGAATAGAGTTCGTCAACTTCTCGAAAACTGACGTCATAAGGCATCCTCTCGTAATGAAAATAATAGACGCGTACGAAAAAATTAAGGATAATGTCAGCGGACGTACCCCCTAACAGGAGAAAACAGATGAAAACACTCGCCGCCTTTCTTCTCGCAGCCATGCTTCTTGCTCCCTCGTGCAAAAGATGGGAAAATCCGGCAACTTCAATGATCTCGGCTGACAAATCCGTAGTGGTTCTCGTGCTTAATCCTTCGGTATACACGATGCAGGAAGTGCGCGTCAAAGGAAAGGTGTGGGAGATTGAAACGATAGGGGAACCGGCAAAATCAGCGACTTTTAAGCTCGCCGACAGCGACGGAAACTACATAACTGTCGTCTGGGAAAAAGAACTCTCTTTTGCCGAGGGGGACATAGTAGAAGCTGCAGGCCTTTTCGACAGCAACTTCATCTCATCTGAGAACAGGTTCGACCCCAAGCTTGCGGCGCAGTCGATCGAGGTTCTCAAAGAGGACTAACTACCGGGAAAATACGCAGTCGCTTAGCTCCAAGTACATGTCGCGCTGCGGTCCCACCGAAACGATCCAGACCGGAACTCCGGTCAGTTCCTCAACCCTCTTTATGAAACTCAGGGCGTTTGGGGGCAGTTGTTCGGCGCTCTTTATCCCGGCCAGATCCTCATCCCACCCGTCCATCTCATCGTATGAAGGCTCGCAGTTCTCAAGAACGGAGAGGCTTGCGGGAAATTCCCTCATGATCGATCCGTTATATTCGTAACTCGTGCATATCTTTACTTTTTCAAAACCCGAAAGCACGTCAAGCTTCGTAAGGGCAATGGCGGTTACGCCGTTTGTTCTCAGCGCATAGTTAAGCGCGACTACGTCAAGCCATCCGCACCTTCTGCTTCTCCCTGTGGTAGCCCCGTATTCCTCTCCTTCCCTTCTGAGCGCATCCTGTATCTCGCCCGATTCCTCCGTTGGAAAGGGACCTTCCCCGACCCTGGTGGTATACGCCTTAGCAACTCCCACTATGGAGCTTACGAGTGCCGGTACCGCTCCGGTCCCGGAAAACACACCCCCAAGACCCGCGTTTGACGACGTGACGTAGGGATAAGTGCCAAAATCGATATCAAGAAGTGACCCTTGAGCCCCTTCAAAAAGGATCCTCTTACCCTCATCGCCGCTTCTGCGGATAATCGCGGAGACATCCGCGATGAAGGGTCCGAGAACCTCGCCGTACCCGACGTACTCTTCATACACGCTCTCGGGATCAAGGGGTTCCGCCCCGAGAACCTTCTCTATATACGCGTTTCTCTCGGTCATGACAGAAATGAGTCTATGGCGAAAAGCTTCGGGTTCGGTAAGATCAAGCATCCTTATGCCCCGCCTTGCGTACTTGTCTTCGTAGACCGGGCCTATTCCCCTGCCAGTAGTGCCTATTTTCCTTCCGCTTGCGCGCCGCTTCTCCCTAAGCAGGTCTATTTCCCTGTGATAGGGCATTATCACGTGGGCCCTATCGCTTACGAGAAAATTAGATGGGCTCACCGGATATCCGGCACTTCTGAGTGCGTCTATCTCCGCGACCAGCACCTTGGGATCAACGACCACCCCGTTTCCGATAAGAGACAGGCTGTTTTCCCTGAGTATGCCCGAGGGCACGTGGTGGAGTATGATCTTCTTTCCGTCCGTAACAATGGTGTGACCCGCATTGTTTCCGCCCTGGTATCTCACCACCAGATCGGTCCTTGAGGCTATGAGATCCACTATCCTTCCCTTGCCCTCATCCCCCCACTGCGTACCCAGGACCACTATGCTTGGCAAGCCTAGAGCCCTCCTCCGGTAAGAAGTTCCTCGAGATTGGAGAATTCCCTGATCGACCCGGTCCGGGATTCGACCAGCTTCATCTCGGAAGGAGATTCAAGTTTTATGATTCCGTATGTAGCGAACGAGCCGTCCCCGTCGAAAAAATTATTGGAATCGATCATGTCCGCGTAGCTTCCAGTTAAGTCGAGTATGACTTTGAAGCTGCTTGAACGCAGCCACTCGGCAAGCTTTATGGCCTCACTTCTGAGATCCTGGCTTTTGGGCACTATTATGAAATGGACCTGGTTCTCGCCGTCGCTGCTCTTGGTGTTCTGCATAAGCGCCTCGGCGTCTATTGCGAATCCCGCGGCGGGGACGCTGCGCCCGTACCGGCTGACTAGACCGTCGTACCTGCCGCCCGTAACCAGGGAAGCGGGAGCGACGGACGATATTACCTCGAAAGTAACTCCGGTGTAGTACTCAAAACCCTTGACCTCCACAAGATCAACCGATATGTCGCATTCGATATTGTATTCCTCAAGCACGGAGATCACAGAGACGATTTCCTCGATGCAGAGCTTGAATCTCTCGTTCCGGGCGGCCCTGCGAAGGATATCGGCATCGCCATAGTAATCAGAAAGGGAGAGAAGAACATCCTTTACATCCGTGGGAATCCCGGAGGGTTCCACTATGCTTCTTATCCACTCCTGATCCTTTTTTACAAGAGCTTGCACAAGCTCGTCCCTTATCTCCCCGGCGTCGCGAAGAACCGCATCAAGGATGCCCGTATGCCCGAGGTTCAGGGTTATTTTTTTAAGGCCGAGACGGTTAAGCGATTTCAGGGCCAGCGCGATTATCTCGGAATCCCCTTCAGTCGAACTAAGCCCCAGAAGCTCGCAGCCGAGCTGAAAAACCTCCCTTTCCTTGCCGCTGCCCTTCTCCTCGTACCTCACCACTCTTCCCGAATAACAAAGCCTGAGGGGGTAGCGATAATCGCTTAACTGCGTGGCGACCATGCGTCCGATCTGCGGAGTAATGTCGGGGCGCAGCACCACGATTTCACCCGTGTGCGGATCGACAAACTTCATCAGCCTGTGCTTGAAGTCTTCCCCGATGCCCGCGGACATGGTGTCAAGGTACTCGAAAAGAGGGGTTATAACCCTCCTGTACCCCCAGTAGGAAAACTCCTCAAGGAGCACACTCTCTATCCGCTTGAGGTCCTCTGCCTTGACGGGACCGAAATCCTTCACTCCCTGAGGCAGTGTGAGAAACTTATTCATCTGAAAAACTGACTTGGGTTACCGAAATAATATTCTCTACGGTCAAAATCTCCTGGATAACTTCTTCACTAACCTCGGTATCGACGTTCGTAAAAACTATGGCTTCCCCGCCGGCGGATTTTCTTCCAAGGTGCATCCGCCCGATGTTTACGCCGTTTTTCCCGAGGACAGAACACATGGAACCTATGAAGCCCGGGCGGTCATAGTTGTGGCTCACAAGCAGGAATCCCTCGGGAACGACGTCGATATCGACCCCGTTCACCTTGACTATCCTTCCGTGGTTCCCGCTGAAAACGCTTCCCGAAATTTCGTTGGTCGCCTCGCGGGTCGTAACAGTTACGGTAATGAGACTTGTGTACTGGCTCATGGCCGCGGATTTTGACTCCACCACCTTTATTTTTCTTTCCTCGGCTATCGACGGAGCGTTAACGTAGGTCACCGAGATATCCATTATGTGCGAGAGAAAGCCTTTCAGCACGGAAACCGTCAGGTAGCTGCAGTCCATTTCGGCCGCCTCTCCCTCGTAAGTCACCTCTACAGTGCGAACCGCGCCCTTGCAGAGCTGCCCGTGAAGACTGCCTATCTTCTCGCAGATTGACATGTACGGCCTCATGACGGCAAGCTGCTCCGTTGTAAGAGACGGCATATTAACCGCGTTTCTGACTACCCCTTTCTGCGCGAAATCTATAAGCTGCTCCGCCATGGTGGTCCCGACCTTTATCTGCGCCTCTTCCGTTGAAGCGCCTAGATGCGGGGTGAGCACTATGTTCTCATCGACCGAGAGAACAGGGTTTTCGGGATCTATGGGCTCTGAAGTGTAAACGTCAAACGCCGCTCCTCCCACCTTGCCTTCGAGGAGGGCCTCGGCCATGTCCGCCTCGTTCACTATCCCCCCCCTGGCGCAGTTAATCACTATCACCCCTTCTTTCATCTTCTCAAAAGATTCAGAGTCCACGAGATCCCTCGTCTCGTCCGTTAGGGGCGTGTGCACCGTTATAACGTCCGAGCGGCGGAAAAGCTCATCCAGGGAGACAAGCTCGATGCTGAGCTTCTTCGCGGCTTCCTTGCTTAGGTAAGGATCGTACGCGATCGCCTTCATCTTAAGACCCATAGCACGCTCTGCCACCAGCTTTCCTATGTTTCCGAGGCCCACAAGACCTATCGTCTTTCCATAGACCTCAACTCCCTTGTACTTGTTCCTCTCCCACTTGCCTGATTTTATCGAGGAGTGGGCCTGGGGAATCCTTCTGGCAAGGGAAAGCAGCAAGGTGATGGTGTGCTCCGCAGTGGTTATCGAGTTTGACTCGGGGGTGTTCATAACGGCCACCCCGTTTCTGGTCGCAGCGTCAAGGTCTATATTGTCTATCCCTATTCCGGCGCGTCCTATGATCCGAAGCCTGCCACCCGAAGCCTCTATGACTTCCTTTGTAACCTTCGTAGCACTTCTTACCACGAGGCCTTCATAGTCCTTTATTATATCGATAAGCTCGCCGGGAGAGATGCCTTTTCTCTCGTCGACCTCTACCCCCTCGGCGGCCTTAAGAAGCTCAAGACCCTGCTTAGCAAGTCCGTCGGTTATCAGTATTTTCAAGAAATTCCTCCGGGATGGCGGGATAAAAACCACTAAGATAATAGTTAAACGAAAGACAATGTCAATCAGCCGGACCGCGTTTTCGGAGCGGGCAAGCGGAACCCGCAGGGAAGCGCGAAATTGTTAAAAACCGCGATTTGGGTTACCCTAACCTGCCGTAATGAAAGAAGAAACCGGCATGAATTTTCTTGAGCACGCAGAAGAACTTAGAAAAAGAATCATATATTCCCTGATTCCGATACTTGTGTTCTTCGTCCCCTGCTACATTTTCTCAAAGCATCTCTTCGACCTGCTCATGGGACCCATAATAAGGAGCCTGCCCGAGGGAAGCTCCCTCATATTCACACGCCCGGCCGAGGGGTTTCTTACCTATCTCAAGGTATCGCTGTTTTTCTCCCTCTTCCTTTCTGTTCCGTTCATTCTCTATAACGTCTGGCATTTCGTTTCCCCCGCGCTCTACAAGAAGGAAAAAAGGGTCGTTATTCCGCTTGTCACGTTCGGAACGCTGTTTTTCATCATCGGCGCGCTTTTCTGCTACTTCATCGCCGCCCCCCAGGGACTCCGGTTTCTGCTCGGCGAATACACAACCCAGTACGTAAAGGCGTTTCCCAGCATAAAGGAGGCGCTATCGTTTCTTACAGCGCTTATGATAGGTTTCGGGCTCGTGTTCGAGTTTCCGCTTATAGTCTTCATCCTCTCCAGGCTCGGGCTTGTAACGGCGGGATTTCTCGCGAGGAACAGAAAATACGCGTTTTTGATAAACGCCATTCTCGCCGCTTTCATAACACCTACTACAGACGCCGTATCGATGATGTTCATGCTCATTCCTCTTTTCATCTTCTACGAGCTTGGAATAATTATCGCAAAGATATTCGCAAAGAAAAAACCTGAAACAGAACCGGCCGGAGAGGAATTTGGTTAAGTAAAAAGACCTGACCCTTAACCGAGAATCCCCGCCGCAACGCGGAAAAGGAGAAAAAAATGACAAGAAAAAAACCTAAGGACCTAATGCATCCTGTCACCTACAAGCGGGAGAACGGGAAATTCGACGTCAACTGGTACCTCAAGGAAGACAGGTCGAACTGGGTGCTTCCCAAGGTGCTTCGCGAACAGGCGAAAAAACTGGGCAAAAAGCCCTTTCTTCAGTTCGGATACAGAAAGCCCCTGAGCTTCTACCAGACAAACCGTCTCGCTAACCGCGTGGCAAACGCCCTTTGCGGCCTCGGGGTGGAAATGGCAAAGATAGTCGCCGTTTACATGCCAAACTCCGATGACCACGTAATAACGTGGTTCGGAATCCTCAAGATGGGAGCCGTGATGGTACCCATAAACACAGCCTACAAGATGGATTTTCTTGAATACATAATCGACAGTTCGGACGCCGAGGTGCTTTTCATAGCGGAAGAATACCTAGACCGGATGCCCCCCATAGCGAAGAATCTTTCCAAGCTTCGCCATGTCATAGTCTGGACAAGAAGCGGGGACAAGAAGTTTAAAAAACACGGATACAACTTCCCAAAGATGATTTCCTACTCAGAATTCATAAACTCGGGCTCGGGCAAGGAACCGGACGTCGAGGTCACCTTCATGGATTACGCAAGACTCATGTACACCTCCGGCACAACGGGCCGCTCAAAGGGGGTCATGAGACCTTGTGCTGCCGATTACAGCAGCGCTAGGAACTACGCCGAGATAATGGACGTCGGCCCTCAGGATGTGTGTTTTACGTGTCTTCCGCTTTTTCATTCAAACGCCATGGTGATGACCGTCTACCCGGCGCTGATAAAGGGAGCGAAAACCGTAGTGGAGGAGAGATACAGCTCAAGCCGCTTCTGGAAATGGATGGTCGACCACGGGGTGACAAAATTCAACACCGTGGGAACCATGTCGTATTTTCTCTGGAACACCCCTCCCGTGCCGGAGGAGGGACAGCATAAAATAAAGCTCGTTCTCGGCTCACCCGCCCCCCACGACATGATAGAAGAGTTCATGGAACGCTTCGGGATAAAGTTTATGGAAGGCTACGGCCTGACGGAAATAGGCCAGTGCACCTGGATGAGGCCTGGAGAGCCTTTCAGGGTGGGATCCTGCGGAAAGGAAGCTCCAAACTACGAGATAAAGGTCGCCGACCCGGAGACAGACGAGGAGGTGCCGAGGGGAGACATAGGGGAAATCATAGTGCGCCCAAGAATCCCGAACGTGATGCTTCACTACTATCACAAGATGCCCGAGAAGACCGTCGAGGACTTCAGAAACTTCTGGTTCCACACCGGCGACGCGGGAAGAATGGACAAGGACGACTACATATACTTTGTCGACAGGGTCAAGGACTACATAAGAAGAAGGGGCGAGAACATAAGCTCCTTCGAGGTGGAAAAAATCGTCAATTCCCATCCTGATGTCGAGGAATCGGCAGCGATAGGCATAAAGTCAGAAGCTGGGAAATACGCAGAAGATGAACTCATGATACTAGTGATTCCGAAGGAAGGAAAAGAGGTAGATCCCCTAGAACTGATGGATTACTTGCAGCCAAGGATGCCCTATTTCATGATTCCAAGATTCATAAGGTTCGTTGATTCCTTCCCGAAGACCGGCACGCAGAGAACTCAGAAGAACAAGCTACGCGAGCAGGGAGTGACTAAAGACACCTGGGACATGGTGGAAGCCGGCTACAAGTTAAAAAGGTAACTGGGTTCTACGAGGATTTAAGTTCCCCACCCAACGGTTTCATTATCTTGCTCCCGCGCTATTGTCTCGTAGTCGCATCCGACAGCCTTGGCAAGGGCCCCTAAACGGCGACCGACGGTTTCCGGGTGAGGAATCTGGTCAGGCATATGCAAAGTAAGCTTTTCTCCAGTCCTCTCAAGCCTGGTGCTCTCAAGGATCCGCGTTACCCCTCCCGAGACCGTGTAGGCTAGGCGAAGAGCAAGCCCTGTAACCCTGGCTTCTTCAATATCATCCCCAGAAAGAAAATCTGAAACTTCCCAGCGGCGGAGCAGATTTCCTATCGCCGCGTGCCTTGAAGCTACCGATAGAGCCACCATCACCCTCTCCGGATGGGTGATTCCCACAAACGGCATCCGCAGTATCCTCAAAAACACCTGCTCCGCCCGGTACTCCGGATGTTCGGAAATTCCTATGTCTGAGAGATGACATGCAGCGAGTCTCAGCCTCGGATCTCTAGAGTATTCATCTGGAATCGCCTTCTCTATCCACCTGCAGAAAGCCTTGCCTTCCTCAACGGATCTTTCCATCTTAAGGGCGATCTCCTCGCACATGACAACTAGAGGATCTAGGGAGCGCTGCTCCGGGGAAAGATCGTCGTATATGCATCCCTCCCGAAGACCGTACGTGCAGAACGTAAGGTTGTTAACGCCCGTTTTCTTCAGAAGACTCTTTATAAGCGTGGCGGCGTAAGGAGCAGACTCCACCCTGTTTCGGCCCAGGATCCAGAGGTCCTGAAGCGAACCCGAAGACATCTCGGCTATCTCCCGGGCCATCTCAACTGCTCTGGATCTGGAAAGACTGTAGCCGTGAACTATTCGAAGCGGGTAATACTCAGACTCCATGTGTTTTTTAGCTAGGGCTCGCCACGAGCCCCCGACGGCGTAGAAGGTCTTCTTTTTCGCATTCTCAAGCCAAGGAAGTTCGTCAAGGAGGGGAGCAATCAGTTTCTTGCGGGCCTTCACGGGACTTAGACCGCTTTCAAGAAGCGGGATCGTACCAAGCGGCAACGTGGCGTGGTTTCCTACTTCCCCATCGCAGATCTCCACCAATTCAAGGCTTCCGCCGCCTATGTCCCCCATTACGCCGTCAGCGTCAGGGATAGCGCAGAGGGTACCGAGAGCAGAAAGCCTCGCCTCGTCCATGCCAGAGAGCACCCGAAGCGAAATCCCGCATTGCTGCTCAACAACCTTTTTAAAATCGGGGCCATTTGCGGCGTTTCTCACCGCAGCGGTGGCAACCGCCTTTATTCCGGAAACCCTCATTGAGCGCGCGATGTCGACAAAGCGGCTTACAGTTCGCAGGGCGAGATCCATGCTCTGCGGAGACATTCTGCCCCGAGAATCCATCCCGCACCCCAAGCCACAGGGAACCTTCTCATCAAGTATCGGAAGCGGGGCGCGCCTAGGTCCCTTGTAGACAACAAGACGTATGGAGTTTGATCCCACATCGATTACCGCCACGGTCCCACCCTCGCCGAACGGCGCGGCGGAAGAAGATATTTCTGTCATAAAATTATTCCTGCACAAACTCAGACGGCATTAGGGGCCGGGATTCGGCAAGCGCCTTGCCTCTTCCTGAAAGACTGGGGTTGGTCATAAAGTATTTGTGAGCCGAAAAACTGTCCCAATCGCTTTTAAGCTTGCGGAAAGAGCCGTCCGGTCCCATTTCCCAACTGTTCGCAACATCGTTTAAGTTAGCAACCATCACCTGCTCAACGAGCTGCTTCTTCACAGTGGCGTTTTCGATCGGAATCAGAGATTCTACCCTGCGGTCAAGATTTCGGGGCATCCAGTCGGCAGACGAGATGAAGACCTTGCAGGCATTAGAGGGAAGCCCCTCCCCGGCGCCAAAGCAGATAACCCTGCTGTGCTCGAGGAAACGTCCCACGATGCTTTTTACCCTGATGTTCTCAGAAAGCCCCGGCACCCCGGGCCGCAGGCAGCATATTCCCCGAACGAAAAGTTCGATTCTCACCCCTGCGCGGCTCGCCGCGTAAAGCGCGTCTATGATCTTGCTGTCCACAAGGGAATTCATCTTGGCCCATATCACCGCGGGGCGACCGGCCTTCGCGTGGTCTATCTCGTCCCTTATCAGCTCAAGCACCTTCGGGCGCATCGTGACGGGAGAGAAAAATATCTTCTCCATCTTCTTCGGAGTGGCGTAGCCAGTCATATAGTTAAAAAGCTTGGCGGCGTCGCGGCCGAGCGCCTCGTCGGCCGTGAAGTAGCTGAGATCCGTGTATATCTTGGCGTTTACGGGATGATAGTTGCCGGTGCCATAGTGGGTGTAGGTGCGGATGTCTGAACCCTCTCTTCTCACCACCAGCGATACCTTGGCGTGGGTTTTAAGATCGATGAACCCGAACACTACCTGAACCCCCGCGTCCTCGAGGTCATGAGCCCAGCGGATGTTGGCCTCCTCGTCGAAACGGGCCTTGAGTTCCACCATGGCGGTTACGGATTTTCCGGCCTCGGCGGCCTCTATGAGCCTTTTCACTATCGGGGAGTCTTCCGAGGTGCGGTAAAGCGTCTGCTTGATCGCGACGACAGCCGGATCCGCCGCAGCCTGCTTCAGGAACTCGACCACGACGTCGAAACTCTCGTAGGGGTGGTGAACGACGAAATCTTTCTGCCGTATGGCGGCTATCACGTCGCCTCCGAATTCCCTGACCCGCTCGGGGTAGCGGATACTCATCCGCTTGTAAAGAAGGTCGCTTCGCTCATCTAGTATTATCTGCTTCACGCTCTCAAGCCCGAGCATCCCCTTGATCCTGAAGAAATGTGCGTCACGGACCTCAAGCTTGTCCATTATGAAGTCGGCAATCGCATCCGGCATGTCCGCGTTGACGTCAACCCTGATCACCGACCCCCCCCTGCGCTGTTGCTTAAGCGCCGTTTCAAACGTCTCGACCAGATCTTCCGCGTCCTCGTCTATCTCAAGAAGGCTGTCTCGGGTGACCTGGAAGATTCCGTTGTCCTCCACTTCAAAACCCGGGAAGAGGGATTTCATGTTGTGCTCGATGACCTTCTCGATAGGGACAAACTGGGTTTTTTTCCCTCCCGGAACCCTTATGAAACGCTCAACCTGAGAAGGCAGCAGTATGAGACCCTTCATGCGCTTTCCGTCCTCGGCGCGGCCTAGCTGCACGGCGCACACAAGGCTCTCACTCTGTATGAAGGGGAACGGATGCGCCGGGTCTATGGCAAGCGGGGTAAGCACCGGGAAAAGCTGTTTTGAGAACCACTCGGAAAGCCATTTGGCGCCCGAGCGGTCGAGTTTCTCGGGAGTTACGATCTTGATCCCGGCCTTCTTGCAGAGGGAAAACAGCTCCTTTTCGCACTCGTACTGGCTGTCAAGCAGGAAACGGACCTTCTCCCTTATGGCTTCCAGTTGCTGGGATGGCGTAAGACCGTCTTTGCTGCGGTCGGCAACTCCCTCCATAACCTGTCCCGCGAGACCCGCCACCCTTACCATGTAGAACTCATCTAGGTTGCTCGCGGAGATGGAGAGAAAGCGCACCCTCTCAAGAAGCGGAACCTTATCGTTTGCCGCCGTCTCAAGAACCCGTAGGTTAAAATCAAGCCAGGAAAGCTCCCTGTTAAGATACTTCTTGGAAGAACCGACAGAGCCTCTCTTGCTCGTGATGTCCGTTATCGAAGAAGCCACTTGCAACCTCCCGGGAGCGCAACATGCTACGTCTTAACACCCACAATCCATGAGTTTACATAATTACCCGGCACGTGAAAAGCCAGACTCACCGCGCCGTCTCCCAAAACGGGGTAATTCTCACGAGGCGCTTCCACTGCGGCTGTGCAGTGCGAAGGCACTTTCTAATCCGGGCCTGGGACCATTCCTGCGCGAGGCGGATCACCGAGGGATCAAGCCTTCCGGGCTTGACCGCCGCAAGGATGTGCCGTGCGACTATCGCGTCGTTTGTCTTTCCTAGGCTGTCCTGGAAGCGTCCCATGAGCTTCATGAAGGGCGGAACTTGGGGACCGCTCCAAAGCGAATTGAAAAACTGCGTTGCGTAGCGGGCCTTTTTCCCACGCTTTCTTATTTCGTGAAGATCCTCGTCAGGAAGACGCGAAAGGGGCCTCGTATCTTCAAGAAAATAGCGCCATGTTCTCCTAAGCACGCCTCTTGCAAACGGCCTTACGGGCTGGCTGAAAGTTTTCGAGCCGACCTCTTTCTCCACAGACGCAACCCATCGCTCGAACTGGAGCAGAAGACGGGCGTAGCGGCGGCTTTCAAGATAGGCAGCCGCATCCCCGACGGCGCGGCGCCGCTCTGCGCGCGCAATGCGCCGAAGGCGCTCTATCGCTTCCTCCTGCCCTGGCGCCGCAGAGGCTATCCTAGGAAGGGTCTCGCTTAAAAACACCTGCCAGTCTCGGGCCGGGGCTAGGCGCTGCTGGAACCAGCGGAACTCCCCGTTAAAAGCCTTTCGCTTGTCATATGGAAGTATTATCTTGAAGGCCCGAAGCGCCGCGCGCACGCGCCTCATAGCCACCCTCGTCTGATGAACTCCCTCGGCCCTTCCCTCTAGGGTCGGAATTTCGTTTGCGAACATGTGCTCAAGCGCGCCAGCAATGATGAAATTAAACGCCTCTCCCACGCTCATATCCTCTGTGAGCGTAACCTTCGGGGCCTTAAGCGGTCTTGGCCGAAGGGCCGGCCTTGCAAGCGCGTAGCCCCTCTGCGCCTTGGTAAGGTGGCCGAGGCGTATGTCGTAAGCCTCGCAGAGTTCAAGAGCCACGTCGAACATCCGCGCCGGGTCCCCCGAGAGCAGTTCGAATTCCGCTTCGCAGATAGGCTCCTCAACGCGTCCCCCGGATGTTTCGGCGTGAATCACTCCCTGATCCACCGCCAGCTCGAATTCGGCACCCTTGGTCCTGATACGAACCGCCTCGCGCTCGAAGTCCGTGATGAACACGGGGCCGAGGCGCTTTTCGTCGCGCAGGCGGGAGAGAGCGCGCGCGAGTGCGGGGTCGTCCACGGCGCGAAGATTCGGGGAATCGCCATTTACCGGAACGGTCCATTCACGGAAATTCTGGAGTCCCGCGGGGCCTTGGAACGGCGCCTTTATAGTCTGCTGCTTACCGTTGCCGTTATCACGCACCCGGAGGACTATGTCAGATTTTCTAAGCGCATGGCGCGGGGTATCGAAATAGGTGCTTACGAGATGACGCTTTGTGCGGCGGCCCCTGCGAAGGGGTTTAAGTCCTTTGTAACGCAGAATCCGATTCGCCACGGCGGGCGAAAGGGACAGCTTGAATTCCGTTTCCTCGTACATGACGTAAAGATTCAACCACCCGGTTTGTCGGAAACTAGACTGTTTAGTTTACTCGATTAAGGCCCGGTTGTCATTTCTTTTTGCTACTGGATGAAACCGAGAGAGGGTGTATAATTTAACTTCATAACCCGCAATGGCAGATTCCTTCGTTCACCTACATCTACACTCGCAGTACTCGCTTCTTGACGGCTCGATAAAGTTCGACGAGCTGATCGAAAGAGCCGAGAGCCACTCCATGCCCGCCGTAGCCGTGACCGACCACGGAAACCTCTTCGGCGCGTACGAGTTTTTCGAAAAGGCAAAGGCCCGCGGCGTAAAACCCATAATAGGTTGCGAGCTTTACGTGACTCCAACGCTTAAACTTGAAAAGCCTTCCGATGGGAAGAATTACCACCTAACAGTGCTCTGCATGAACGAGCAGGGATACAGGAACCTCTCGAGGTTAGTCACAAGAGGTTACTTCGAGGGATTTTACCGCCGCCCGCGCGTTGATCACGAAATGCTGTCTGAGCACAATGAGGGGCTCATAGTCCTCTCCGGGTGCATGAGCAGCGAACTTTCCCAGGCCATTTTCAAAAAAGATCAGAAGGAGCAGATAAGAATCGCTTCGACATACAAGGAAATATTCGGGGACCGCTACTATCTTGAAGTGCAGGCAATCGCCCTTGAGGAGCAGCGCAGGGTAAACAGGGGGCTTAGAAGAATCGGCGAACACCTCGGCATAAAGCTCGCAGCAACCAACGACTGCCATTTTCTCACCAAGGAGGATTACAAGTCGCACGACGCGCTTTTGTGCATCCAGACCGGAAGCAGGGTGGCCGACCGCAAGAGAATGAGGTTTCAAAGCGACGACTTCTTCGTGAAGACAAGGGAAGAGATGGCCAGGGATATGGAAGGTTTCGAGAACGCGCTCGAAGAAGCAGTGAAAATCTCTGAGCGCTGCGATTTCGAGTTCAAAAACGAGGGGTACAGGTTCCCGGAATATGTCCCTCCCAAGGGAAAATCGCTCGACGAATTCATGCGCGAGATCTCGAGCAGAAATCTCGAGAAAATGCTCCGGGAAAACGAAATACCCGAAGAAGCCCACGATACCTACCGCGAGCGGCTTAACTCGGAGCTTGACACCATCTGCAAGATGGGATTTTCCGCTTACTTCCTCGTGGTCTCCGACTTCATATTCCACGCCAAGAAAAAGGATATCCCGGTTGGACCGGGGCGGGGAAGCGCCGCCGGGAGCCTAGTTGCCTACGCCCTCGGCATAACAGCCATCGACCCCATAAGGCACAACCTTATTTTCGAGAGGTTTCTTAACCCCGAGAGGGTGAGCATGCCCGACATAGACGTCGATTTCTGCGGTGAGCACCGCGACGAGGTAATAAGATATGTCACGGAGAAATACGGGGCGGACAAAGTGGCCCAGATCGGCACCTTCGGAACCATGTCCTCGAAAGCCGTGATAAAGGACGTGGGAAGGGTGCTCGGGCTTCCCTACGCGGAAGTCGACCGGCTCTCGAAAATGATCCCCTCTTTCCGGGGGAAGGTGTTCAGCATAGAGGAAGCCGTAAGAAAGGTAAAGGAAATAAAGGAGCGGCTTTCTGAGAACAAGGAGCTTGCCGAAGCGGTGGAGCTTGCGAGGTCGCTTGAGAACATGGTGCGCCATTCCTCCACCCACGCGGCAGGGGTGGTGATATCGAATGAGCCGCTTGCCGACTACATACCCCTCTACAGGGGAAGCAAAAACGAGATCGTAACCCAGTTCGACATGAACTCCATAGAGAAGCTCGGCTACGTGAAATTCGACTTCCTTGGCCTAAAGACCCTTACCATACTGGACAAGGCTGTTAAGTACGTCAGGGAAAACCAGGGAAACAATGAAAAAGAATTCGACCTTGACAGAGTTCCCCTTGACGACCCGAAAGTCTACGCGCTGCTTCGCGAAGGTGCGACCATGGGGATATTCCAGGTTGAATCCCAGGGAATGAAGGATCTTCTGGCGAGACTGCGACCCGCGGAATTCGAGGACATAACGGCCGCCTTGGCGCTTTACCGCCCCGGCCCTCTTGACAGCGGCATGGCGGAGGAATTCACCCGGAGGAAAAACGGGGGTGCGGTCGATTTTCCGCATCCCGCGCTTCGGGAGATACTGGGAGGAACCTACGGCCTTTTCGTTTACCAGGAGCAGATAATGCAGACCGCGAGCGAGCTTGCGGGCTTTACCATGGGGGAGGCGGACCTCCTGCGAAGGGCCATGGGAAAGAAGAAATCAAGCGAAATGAAGGCACAACGCAAAAGGTTCCTGACGGGAGCGGAGAAAAAGGGCCTCGATAGCAAGCTGGCCGCGGAGCTTTTCGACACCCTCGAAAAATTCGCTGAGTATTCCTTTAACAAAAGCCACAGCGCCGCCTACGCCATGATCACCTACCAGACGGCCTACCTCAAGTCGCATTACCCGGCTGAATTCATGGCAGCCTTCATGTCCGTGGAAGCCCACAACGTGGACAAGGTGATCTCCGGCATAACCGAGTGCAGGAAACTTGGAATCGACGTTCTGCAGCCCGACATAAACCGAAGCTGCTCCGGGTTCACGGTGTCGGAAGGAAAGGTGCTGTTCGGGTTCACCGCAATCAAATACGTCGGGGACGGCCTGACCGAGGGAATAGTCAGAAGCAGGGAAAAAGACGGGGTATTCGAATCCGTTTTTGACTTCTGCGCCAGGGTGGATTCGAGAAAACTAAACAAAAAGGCGCTTGAAAGCCTGATAAAGGGAGGCGTTTTCGATTCCCTCGAACCAAACAGGGCGCGGCTGTTCGCTTCCTGCGAGTCCCTACTCGGGTACAACTCCATGAAACAGCACACGCCGGCGAACGGGCAGGGAATGCTGTTTGACCTTCCAGATTCCGTGGCCGCCCCGACTCTTGCCGAAACCGAACCCTGGGATGACCGCATCAGGCTTGAGAACGAACTTGAGGTGCTCGGGTTTTTTATATCGTCCCACCCGCTTCGAAAGTACTCCTGCGAGCTTGAAAAATACAGCCGCCTTCACGACACCGAATCCATAAAGCGGGCAAAAGACGGCTCCGAGGTGAGAATCGCGGGAGTGGTGAGATCGTTCGAAACCAAAAACACCCGCAGGGGAACCGGCCTCATCGGCTACTTCACCCTGGAGGATCTGAACGGTTTCACAGAAGCAATAGTGTTCAACGACACCCTGCGCACATCCAGTTCCCTTCTGGAACAGAAGGTGGAACCGGTGATAGTGAAGGGGAAAGTTGAGGTCTCGGATGACAAGGTGCGTCTTCTCGCAAGCGACATCTCCTCGCTCAGGGAAGCCAGGACAAATTCCGCTGTCTGCATAAGCATCGCCCGCAAATCGGCAAACGAGCAGAACATACTCAGCCTGAGGGAGATCCTCGAGAAGTTCCCGGGAGACTCGACCGTTATAATCGACATGAAGACCGATCATTCAGAGGCCGTCTTAAGGGTCGGAAACTGCAAGGTCGACTTCGGGGACAAGCTCATAGAAAACATCGAGGGACTGCTCGGGGAAGGCGCGGTGACCCTCAGGGAAAGCTCATTTGCCTAGACGTTCTATAAGCGCTTTTAGTTCCTCGGGGTCTTTCGTGATGACAAATACTTCCTGCACCGAAGTGCCGCTTCTCGCTATGAGCTTGGCCCCGCTTCGGGTGCTGTACTTGTAGTTCACCGCCAGATTCTCCCCGGTGGCGCGACCGACCTTTATCTCCCCGGGAATAATTCCCGTTACGTGGTCAAGATCCGAGATGTTGTCCTCGAGAAAACGCCTTAGTCCCTTTATTATCGAATGTTCGGTTTTTATCTTGTTTTTTCTGTATTTCATTCTCTCTCAAGAAGATATTATACTTCCTCATAGGACCGAAGGGTAGCACACATCCGGGCGCAGGGATTTCTCGGGCTGCCCGGTTCTCCGTTAATATAATTCGTAACGAAGCACAGAGGGCGCCGTGGGATGGGAAAAATAACAGACCTTCGTTTTGAGAATTCCTACGCGGAACTGCCACACGAGTTCTACCAGAAAAAAGATCCTGTTCCGTTCAAGATCCCCCATATGGTGGCATTTAACGAAACCTTGGCGGCGGAACTCGGCATAGACCCGGATGAGAAACAAAACCCCCTTCTTGCCGAGTACCTCTGCGGGAAAAGGCCTTTTGCGGGCGCAGACCCCCTGGCTATGTACTACGCTGGGTGGCAGTTCGGAGTCTACAATCCGCACCTTGGAGACGGAAGAGCGCTTCTGCTCGGGCAGATAATCGACGAGCGGAGCCGCAGATGGGATCTTCACCTCAAGGGATGCGGAGCGACCAGATTCTCAAGAGGCTTTGACGGAAGGGCCACGCTCAAGTCCTCCATAAGAGAATACCTGGGAAGCGAGGCTCTCCACCATCTGGGAATTCCATCCACGAGGGCTCTCTGCGTAGTGGGAGGCACGGAGAAAATCGAGAGGGAAACCCGAGAACCCGCCGCGATGATGCTACGGGTCGCGGAGACCCACGTGCGCTTCGGCTCGTTCGAAGGTTTTTACTATCGGGGCGAAGAGGAGAGCATCCGGACGCTCGCCGATTACGTAATCGCCCGCCACTACCCCGAGATTCCGAGCGGGACAAAGGAAGGCTACGGGCTTTTTCTGCTCGCAACGGCAGAAAAAACGGCAATCACCGTCGCCAAGTGGCAGGCTTTCGGATTTACCCACGGAGTAATGAACACCGACAACATGTCCGTAACGGGACTCACCCTCGATTACGGACCGTACGGATTTCTGGAAACGTTCGACAGGGATTACGTATCTAACCACTCGGATCACTTCGGCAGGTACAGCTACGGAAACCAGTCCGCGATCGCGCGTTGGAACCTTGAAAAATTCGCAAGATGCCTGGAAAGCCTAGTGGACAAAAAACAGGCCGCCCGCGCAATTGAGGGTTACAACAAGACCTTCTCTGAGACTTACAGGCAACTCATGCTGCGCAAGTTCGGCTTTGAAAAGGAAAAAAGAGAATCCCTTCGGTTTGTTGAAAAAACCCTCGGGATGCTGGCCGAATCCGGGACGGACTATCATATCTTTCTTAGAAGCCTCTCTGACGTAAGCCGCGACGGCTCTTTTGAAGAAAATCCCTGGCTTGCGGAACTCTGCGCAACCTCGGAGAAATGGCGGCAGTGGATCTCAGAGTACACCGGGGAGCTTCGGGAAAACTCGCTCCCTGACCGTGAAAGAAAGAAGCTCATGGATTCCGTCAACCCCAGGTACGTTTTGAGAAACCATATAATGGAAACCGCCATAAGGGAGGCTCTTGAGCGGGAGAACTACTCGGAGATAGAAAAGGTGAAAAAAATATTCGAGAATCCCTTCTCGGAGCAATCGGAGCATGAAAGCTACGCGGGCGCCTCTCCCGAGTGGGCCAAGAGTCTCGTCGTGAGCTGTCTTTCCTAGTCGGCAAAAAAGCTTGCGAGGATTTTTTTCACGCCGGAACCGAAGAAATCAACCGTAGCCACCGTCTTATCTCCTTTTCCGTCAATCTTTTTAACGATCCCGGGACCAAAAGTCGGATGGGCAACTTTCTGGCCCGGTCTTAAGTTCAGGCCGACATCTTCTAGTTCGTATGTCTTTTCTTCCGAAGGCAAATCGGAATCTCGGCCAGAGAGTTTTTTCTTGCGGGATTCATAGACAACATGTTCGGGCGAGAGATCATCCAGAAAAGCCGACCTTCGGGTGTGGTAAGTCCCGCCTGAAGCAGTTCTCAAGGAAGCGTAACTTAGGTAGAGCAGCCGCTTGGCGCGGGTAACCGCGACATAGAAAAGCCTTCTCTCCTCCTCCAGACCCCCAAGGGTCTCCGCAGATCTTCTGTGCGGAAGAAGGTCCTCGTTTACCCCGACCACGAACACCGCAGGAAACTCAAGCCCCTTGGCCGCGTGAATCGTCATGAGGGAGACCTTTTCCTCTCCGGAGTCCCCCCTATCCTCATCGGTCGCGAGCAGGACGAGGTCAAGGAAATCAGAAAGAGTGATCTCGCTCCATCCCTCGGCCGCACTCAAAAGCTCCCTTACGTTCTCAGCCCTCTGGAGGTCCTCCCCCAGATAATCCAGGTAGGCAACACGCTCAAGAAGAGCTTTAATCACGCGTGCTACCGGCTGACTCTCCGCCGCCGAACCAAGCCCCTTTATGATTTCAAGAAAACGTGATAGGGCACCTAGGGCCTGCGCAGGCAGGAGATCATGTTCCTGGCAGTATTCGGCCGCTTCAAAAAGAGCGAATCCGCCGGCTTGGGATGCTTCACGAAGCTTCCGAAGCGTAACTCCCCCTATCTTTCTCGGCGGGACATTCACTATTCTAAGGAAGCTGACGTCGTCCCTCGGATTCTGAACCAGCCGCAGGTAGGCAATCACATCCTTTATCTCCGCCCTCTGGTAAAACCCAACTCCCGACACTATCCTGTAGGGGATTTTGGCAGCCCTAAGTCCTTCCTCAATCACCCTCGACTGAAAGTTGGCTCTGTAGAAAACCGCCACGTCGCTCCACTTGAAATCTTCGGTCCCGACCAGGCCCGAAATCCGCTCCGCGACAAACCGCGCCTCGTCAGCATTGTCGAGGGCTTTGAACACAAGCGCCCTTTCTCCCTCGGGATTATCGGTCCAGAGGGTTTTTTCCTTTCTGCCCAGATTTTCCTTTATTACCGAGTTCGCTATGCCGAGGATGTTAGGCGTCGAGCGATAGTTGCGCTCAAGCTTAACTACCCTTGCTCCCGGAAAGTCCTTCTCGAAGTTTAGAATATTGTTTATGTCGGCACCCCTCCACCCATAAATCGACTGACTGTCGTCGCCCACGACGAAGAGGTTGCGATGGCGCTGCGAGAGGGTCTTTGCAAAGCAGTACTGGGAGACGTTTGTGTCCTGATACTCGTCTACTAGCACTTGAGAGAATCTGTCCTGGTAACGGACGCAAACCCCCTGGTTTTCAGAAAGAAGCCTGTTTGCAAAAAGGAGCAGGTCGTTAAACGTCATGGCGTTTCGCTTCACGAGCTCTTTTTTGTATAAATCATAAAGCTCACTAAGCCTGCGACCATAAAAATCGTCCCTGAAGGACGCCCCCTCCCTGTTCTCAGCGGCGTCAAATTCGGAGAGCACCCCCTTGGGCGAAAAAAGGCTCTCCCCGTAGTCAAGCTCTTTCAGGCAGCTTTTTAAGAGGCCAAGCTGATCGTCCTGGTCGTAGACAACGAAATCCTTCGTGTGGCCCTCAAGAAAATCCGCCTCTATTTTAAGAATCCGAAGGCAGATCGAGTGGAAGGTACCGATCCATATGCCGCTTGCCAGCTCGCCCGCCAAATCCCTCGCTCTTTTTTTCATCTCCGCCGCCGCCTTGTTGGTGAAGGTCACGGCCAGAATGTTTCCCGGAGGAACGGAAAGGTCGTTTATCAGGTAGGCGATCCGGTGGGCTATTACCCTGGTTTTTCCCGATCCCGGGCCCGCAAGCACAAGCAGCGGACCCTCTCCGTGGGTTACGGCCTCAAGCTGGGAAGGGTTAAGTCCTTTGAGGGAATTGCCTGACATGGTAACGTGAATCGAAATTTCTGGCTGGGGCGGGAGGACTTGAACCCCCACTACCGGGACCAAAACCCGGTGTCCTGCCGTTAGACGACGCCCCAGTTGAAAAAGACTTCTATATTACCATATCCGAAGGACTGTTAAAGAATAACCGCCGGAGAAACGGGAAACGCGCAATATCGGCCAGAAAAACGCAACGCGGGTCAGGCGCGGGGGCGCGGTTTACGGGGCGGGCGCAATCGGGCCGCGGACCGGTCAGTTCACTCGGCTGCCCGGCATCCGTGCCGGAGAAAGACAAGGAAAAAAACGGCGGTGCTTGCCAGAAGCAACCCCAACAGAGCGCCTTGAGCCGTATTCGCGGTACCGGAAAGAGCGCAGCCGCCGTCGTCTTCTTCGGATTCCCCGAGATAAAGTCCCGAACCGAAAATATAGACCGGGGCGGAAGGGTCATCCTTGTCGGGCGAAACAACTTTTGTGTAGCCGAGCTTAGGGGAACTGCCTCCAGGGCCGCCGCTTTGCTCTCCGTCGCCCACAACGGCGGGATTCTCCCAGTTGTACCGGACGAAGTCAACTTCAGGCGTCTTGGCCGCGGCAATGAGTTCGCGGATATTCTCTCCGACATCTGGATCATCCCAGAGGTTTGTCTGCTCAATGTTTCTGTTCGCCCCGTTGAAGATCACGTTGCCGTTTTCATCCATTATGTAGATGTAGGTGGAAACGTGCCTCCAGGGTCCGCCGTCAAGCCTGAAAAGCGTGCGAAGCCTCACGGCGTCAATTTCAGGGCTGGCAAGAGCCGCGGTAAAAAAGACGATGGCCTCTTCAACAAACTCCCTGAGCTCCCGCTCGTTCTCCTCATCACTCTCTTCGCCCCCTATCTCCCTAGCCTCTTTAGTGGGGTGAACGCTGTTGGGAAGGGAGCCGGCCAGCTCCTCGTAGGATTTTTTCTGATCGACGACATCAGGTTCGTAAGCGAAACCTCCGACAAGAACAAAACCCTGTTGCTCGGGTGAGAGGGAATTGCTGAACGGAATAGCGGGAGCGGTAAAAGGAAAGGCAAAGGCTTGGGGGGGGGGATCATCTGCATTATCTCCAACATAATCTATACTTGCCCCATCTTTCCCGACGCTGAGAAATATCTGTCCTACATTAATCCCCTTACGATCTTTGAGCTGTGACCAGTCCTGATCCTCAAGTTCTCTGTTTTTAGCGTGAACGTAGACGCCTCCTCCGCTTGCGGCTGTTCCGCTTCCCCCATCTCTTCCGCTTGTAACTCCGCTGCCGTCAACTCCCTTGCCCGTAAGAAGGATCAGGTACATGCTGCCGTCATTCCAGTCTCCCTCCTTATTCCTGAATTCATTCAGTATCTCAAGAGTCTCGGAAAAGGTTTCGGCCTCCTGCAGGTGAGCGACCGCGTGCATCACGAACTCCTCAAGGGTCACCTTCCTCTCTCTATCCACATCGGAAACCGTATTAGTCAGTTCGGTTTGTTTACCGTTCAATACGTGCGGTACGCCTTCATGGGCGGCGGCCGGAAGCGTGCGGAGGGCGCCCAGAAACCCCAGAACGCAGCACAAAAAAATCAGAAATCCTATGTTCTTCATCGCAACTCCTCTAAAAGGCCGCGAAGTTTCAGACGCGGCAAAAAAGAAACTTTTGGGGATCAGTTGGTGCCGCCGCTTACGGTGCACTTGACGCCCGCGTACTCCCAGGATGAGCAGTCGTGCCGTCCCCGCCCCGCGTGACCACACTCAAGCAGCGTGCTTTCAGTGCCCGCGCAATCCACCTCGTCAAGCAGGAAAAGAAGCGGGGGATACCCAAGCCATATCATTTGGTCAATCGCCTCATCGCTCCCTGCGTAACCCAGCTGGCGGCACGCGACATCGGCGTCTGTTTTGTCCCAGGAATCATCGCATACACCCTTCCATCGCTTGTCCACCCCGCTAAATATCTGCAGCAGACCCTCCCCCTCACTGGATGGAGATAGCGTACCATCGTCATTTAGGGTAGAAAAAGGTATCAACCGAAGACTTCCGTCAGGCTTGTTCGTATAGATCGGTCCCACTTCGAAGCTTTCCACCACTTCTGAGTTGCCTGCATTATCGGTGAAGCTGATTCTGACCTTGATCCAGTTTTCCTCATCAGCTTCCTGCAAGGTATAGGTGGAGGCTGTCGCGCCCGAAATTTCCGTTTCATTCCAGACAATGTCAGACCTTATCCACTGATAGGAAAACGCGCTTGCGTCCGTAGGCTTCCCGTCCGCGTCAGTGATTTTTGAATGGTCCGCAGTCAGAAGCACTCCGGTCTTGGGCTCGGTGCCCCTGACCGCTATCTGGCCTACGGCATCATTGTTCGCGGTTGCTGCCTCGCAGGTAACGCCGAAAGCCTCCCCGTAGGAACAGTTGTTATGCCCGCGCGGCCAATGCTTGCACCTGTCTTCACCGAGAATCCTGTCCTCAGAACCCGAGCATTCAAGCTCGTCAAGCAGATAGTACTCCTGCGGGTCCAAGTCTCCTCCTTCTTTTTTCGGCAACGCAAGACCTACTCTCGGCTCACCTCCGGAGAAACCCAGCTGGCGACAGGCGACTTCGGCCTCCTGTCTGCCGATCACACGGTAACTGTCTCCAGACCCCAGAGTCCCGAGTCCGTCATCGCATATGCCCTTCCATTCTTCACCGTCCCTGGCCCCGGCATCGAATATTTCAAGCCTGCCCGTAGGCGCGGTAGCCGTACTGAGATCCACCACGGATCCCGTATCCGTATCCACGAGCCTCAGATCCCCGTCGGCATATGTTTCCTGCGTTCTTACATCCGTGGGACCGCCCATGAGCAAAAGCCCCAGCGCGAACCCGGCAACCATAATCGATACGCGTTGCAGATTCATGGTTCCGGCATCTCTTTTTCCGCCAACCGCCTCCGGTTTTTTCCAAAAGCTGCTTTTCAGTGTTCCGAACCGTTTCACTTGAACCTCCGTTGAATCTCCGTATATACACCTGTTTCTGAGATATCGTTATTATATTCTAGTTTCGACCCGGCGTCTCTGTCAAGCAAAACAATGCCCGCGCAGACAGCAAATAAGCTGACCGCTTTTTGGCAAACGGAATTGTCCGGTTTCCCAACGGCGGGGATTCAGTTGCCGCTGGTGGCGCATTTGACGCCTGCGTACTCCCATGAGGTACAGTCGTGCACTCCCCGTCCCGCGTGTTCACACTCAAGCAGCGTGTTTTCAGTGCCGCCGCAATTCACCTCGTCGAGCATAAAAAGAAGCGGGGGATACCCGAACCATACTATCCCGGTAAGCGCCTCCGCACTTCCTGTGTAACCCAGCTGGCGACACGTAACGTCGGCGTCTTTTCTGTCCCAGCTGTCATCGCACACACCCCTCCATCGCTTGGACGTATCGTCAAATATCTGGAGCAGGCCCTCAGCGGAGGATTGAGCGGCGCTGGCGCCGGGAAGGGAAACCAGTCGAAGGTTTCCGTCGGACTTGTTCGTATAGACCGGCCCCACTTCGAAGCTTTCCACAACTTCCTGGTTGCCGGCGTTATCGGTGAAACTGATTCTGACCTTGATCCATTTTTCCTCATCATCTTCCTGCAAGGTATAGGTTGGAGCGGTCGCACCCGGAATCTCCGTATCGTAAAACCAGAAAAAATCAGTCCTTATCCACTGATAGGAAAACGCGCTTGCGTCCGTGGGTTTTCCGTCCGCGTCAGTGATTCCTGAGTGATCCGCGGTCACAGCCATCCCTGTCTTGAGTTCAGTGCTGTTGATAACTACCTGACCCGTGGCGTCGTTATTTGAGGTCACGGCGGCACATGTAACGCCGAAAGCCTCGTCATGATAGCAGTTGTTCTGCCCGCGCGGCAGATGCCTGCACCTGTTTTCACCGAGAATCCTGTCCTCGGAACCCGAGCATCTGAGGTCGTCAAGCAGGTAATACGCAGACGGTTTATCCTGCGCGCTTTCAGGCAACGCGAGATATGTCCTCGGCACCCCGCCGGAGAGACCCAGCTGGCGACACGCGACTTCGGCCTCCTGCCTGCCGACTATACGGAGACCGCCGGTTTCCTCTCTCCCAAGAAACCCGAGCACGTCATCGCATATGCCCTTCCACTCTCCTTTGCCGTCCCCGTCCTCATCATCAAATATCTCAAGCCTGCCCGAGGGCTCGGCAGTCGCGTCGAGGTCCACCACGGATCCCGTATCCGTATCCACGAGCCTCAGGTCCCCGTCGGCATATGTTCCCTGCGCACTCGCATCCGCGGGAGCACCCATAAGCAAAAGCCCCAGCGCAAATCCGGCAACCATAACCGAAATGCACCACAAATCCGCGGTTCCGGCATTCCCGGCATCCGTCTCTCGTCTTCTTACGTTCCAAAAGCTGAACTTTCCGAATCCCCTCACTTGAAACCCCGTATTAAAACGCCTGTTTGCGAATGCTCTCTTTTCATTTTAGCGTCAACCCGATGTCTCTATCAAGCGAAACAGAACACCTCGCAGAGAACTGGAAACAGAGGCCAGTCCGCTCATCCCCGCGGGCGGGCTTGTCCGGTTCAATCCGCAAGAAAATGCCAGCCGCTTATCCCGCCCGCCAGAAAAACATCAAACTCAGAAGATGTTCCCAAGTACTCGTGGATTTCCTCCGCTTCCCGCCGACGGGGGAAAACGGAAAAAACCGATGACCCGCTTCCCGAGACAAGCACGAAGCGCGCCCCAAGCGATCGAAAAATCTCCTTTAGGGAGAGAATCTCGGGGAATGCCGCAAACACCGCCGCCTCAAGGCCGTTCTCTAGGAGGAAATCCCCTCCGCGGAACCGCTCTGCAAGAGAAACGGGATCGACTTTCTCGGGCGGGGGCTCCGGGCGCTCCCAGTTTTTATAGATTTCCCGGGTCGAGAGGCTTTTTCCGGGAAAAAGGATAACGTAGTGAAAAAGGGGGAAATCAGAAAGCACTTCCACCCTCTCCCCCACTCCCTCGATAAACGAAGAGGTGGATCTTACAAAGAACGGTACATCGGCCCCGAGGGACGCGGCCATCCGGAGCAGGTCCCGGTCGGTGAATTTCCCGAGAACCCTGTTGAGACCCACAAGGACCGCAGCGGCGTTTGAGCTTCCTCCGCCGAGGCCGGCGCCGATGGGGATATTCTTTTTTATTCCTATGGAAACCTTTTTCCGAACTCCGGCTTCCCCGAGATAAAGATGACAGGCGGCCACGGCAAGATTGTCGTTTCCGGATGGCATCTCCCTTCCTGAGCACGAAAGACTTGACCCCTCGCCCGGCTCCACCGAAAGGCTTATCTCGTCAAAGAGACTTACGGGCTGCGCTATGGACTGAAGTTCATGGTAGCCGTCGGGGCGTTTTCCAAGAACTCTGAGAAACAGGTTCACCTTGGCGGGGGAAAGAAGCTTGACAGAACTCATTTTCGCGCCACGTCCGGCTCGAAATTCATCGTAAGCCTTACGCTTCTGAGCGGAAGCACCAGTTTTTTTAGCTTGTCAGTTTTTTCATCGAAGCTGAGAATAAGCCTGAACACGATGTATTTCCCCTCAGGGGTCCTCTCCCGAAGCCTGTACTTGTAGACGATAACCCTGCCGCCTTCCTCGTTTAGATTCGCGTACGGGCGGCCGAGAATCTCTATCACTTCTGAGGAATTAGGGATTTCCTTGGATTCAAGGGACCTCACGGCCGCGGTGCTTGTCTTATCAAGCTTTTTCACCTCGGCGGCACCCACCGAGCCCATCACCTTCCCGAGAACTTCCTTGGTTATATACTTGGTGAAGCACTCGGGAAAGATAATCTCGCAGAGCTTTCCCTGACAAAGCTTCATTCCCATGGCCAGATCGAAATTCCCGCTTTCGCTCTTCCTGCCCGGGTACTTCTTCACCAAGTGATAGGTCCAAAGCTCGGTGTCTGCGGCAATGCGGGTTTCTACGGGCGGCGAGTAGACCATGAGCCACTCGATGTCTCCTGCGAGCAGTACGGGTTTTTTGAAGGTAAGGCTTAGACCGTCGTGGTCACTCACGTTGAAATTCTCGCTGAAATCCCCGAGCTGGCCTTTTACATCGAGGAACCTGAAGAGCCGGCATCCCCCCACTCCCAGACACAAAACAACCAGAAAAGATATGAAAACTTTTCTTTGCGAAGGCGGCTTTCCCATCGGCAATTCGGCATTTTCCTCCAGATATATTATTATACCGTACAGACAATCGGGATTTATCTCTAAACAACTTCAGATGTTCGCAAGACTCCTAATTCTGTTCACCATGGTTCCGCTCATTGAGCTCGCCCTGCTCATAAAGCTCGGGAACATAATAGGACTCTGGCCGACCATATTCACAGTCATAGCGACGGGGGTGCTGGGAGCGGCGCTTGCCAGAAGCCAGGGAACACAGGTTATAAGTGCTATAAGAGCGGAGGTCACCGAGGGCAGGCCGCCCACCGAAAGCCTCATAAACGGTCTTCTCGTGCTCGTGGGAGGGGTTGTGCTTCTCACACCCGGGCTGCTTACCGATCTTCTTGGCTTCTCCCTTCTCATTCCCTTCACCAGGGACTGGTTCAAGAAAAAACTTCGAAGCAGGCTTAAGAAATACGCGGATAGAAACTCGGCCTCCGCAACCATAATAATACGCTGAAGGTCCGAAACGGCGCCGGCTCACGGCTGAAACGGCTCGTGGCTTACCTTGTGTATTATCGGCATGGAGAAACTCACCGACTCCATGAGCTTCTGGCCGTACTCAATCACCCACTGCTCGGGAGCCAGAGAGTAGAAGTCCGCAAGCGTCATCCACTCCCCTCCCCTCATTATCTCCCCGTAGTCCACGCTTACCAGAAAAGCGGTCATGTCTCCGCCGTCCATGGCGTTGAGCACCGAGCACTCCACATAGGAATGTATTCCCTTTAAGACGGGGCAGCCGTTTCTGCCCTCGAAATGGTCTAGGCCGATAAACTTTTTTTTGTCCCTGCCCGAATAAAAGCCGAAGTTTCGGACAAGAGCGATCTGATCCTTTCTGAGAAGATGCACCACGAGATTCCTGCTTTCCATTATGAACCCGTGGGTGTGATTTCTCTTCCATATCCCCATAAGCAGCCTAGGCACGGTGTGAACTATGGAGGAGGTGACAAGCGTCGTCGCTACCTGGCCGTTTATCTCATCCTCCCGCCTGCTGGTTATGATCACCACAGGGCAGTTATGCCAGAAAACCCCGCAAACTGAAGGCCCATCATTCACTGAAAAACTCCTTTTTTTATCCCCGGCAGAAAATGCCGCGGGAAGATTGAAAAAACATCCCCCGTGTGCTATAGTAACCCCGTCTTTCAAGTTTACCCGCTACAACGCGGCAGCGCCTTTTAAACGGATTGAAATCCTAACTATGAAAAAAATAATTCCGGCGGTCGTTTTTCTTTTTCTGGTCGTTGGTGTCCTGCACATCTCGGGGTGCTCGAAGAGAGTTCCCACCACTCCTCCCTCGGCTGAAGAGACGGGTACTCAGGACAGGGTCATGGCGGTATCGGAGATGCTCGAGGAAGCCCGAGCTGAGGGTGCCGAAGACACCTGGGAGTATGAAGAGGCACAAAAGCTTTTCGAGATGGCCCAGAACCTTATAAGCGAAGGGGAACTTGAGGAAGCTGAGAAGGTCCTTTCTCAAGCGGAACTGAAGGCCACACAGGCAATCGGCGCAGCCAGGGAAGGCGCCTTCATGGAGGGCTTTGACGAAGAGGCCCAGGAAATACGGAAATCCCTGCTCAGCGACGCCTTCTCCAAGGAAAACCTGATAAACCTTCCCACCTCGGACGTGTTCTTCGAATTCGACAGCGCGGAGATATCGGAAGAGGCAATGGAGGCAATTGACGGCAACATAAGCATCTTCGAAAAAAACAAAGACAAAATCAAATTCATTCTCGTCTTCGGTTTCTGCGACATCCGCGGGACCGAGGAATACAACCTCTCCCTTGGAAAGAAAAGAGCGGATGAGATCAAAAAATACATGATCGGAAAAGGGGTGTCTCCTGAAATGCTGCACTCCATCAGCAAGGGAGAGACGGAAATATGGCAAGAGGGAACATCGGATGAGGCGTACAGCCGTAACAGGCGAGGACACTTCATAGCCCTCTCCGACAATAATTCCTCAGAAAACTAATGAGAAAAAAGTATCTGGCCGTCGCCGTAGTATTGTTTTCTTCCGTGTTCATGTACGGTTGCGTAGCATCGGAAGGAGACCTGGATTTTCTTTACTCGAGGCAAAGGGAAGCTGAAACGAACATCAAGAAGATCCAGAAAGATATCAACTGGCTGAAGGCAGAAGTAAAAAAAGAAGACAATATCCTTGATCTTAACGAAAAGACTTTCGAACTCGAAAACAAACTTCTGGAACTCGAGCAGATAATAGGTGAAATGCATGCTCAGAGCGAAGAACGGTTCAAAAAAATAGAAGCCGGGCTGTCAGCAATGGCAGAGGTCAAATCTCAGGCCGTAGTTCCGCAACCGCAAGCACCTTCCGTCGCGGCTTCTGAGCAAGCTTCTGAAAGTCCGGACGAGGAACCCGCAACCGATGAGCCATCCCCCGCGGAGGAAGACCCCAAGGAGAACTACAAACTGGGCCTAAAGGAGTTTGGCGACGGTAACTATGAGGCTGCAAGGGCGTCGCTTCGAGAGCACCTTGCCTCCGCCCCCAGAAACGATGAGGCTGCAGACGCGATGTTCCTCATCGCGGATTCCTACTTCAAGGAAAAATTCTACGAGGAGGCAATCCTCGAATACCAGAACATAATCGAAACCTGGCCAGCCAGCCCCAAAATCCCCCTTTGCCAGCTCAATCAGGGAATCGCACTCTTGAAAATAGGGAAACCGAACGAGGCGAGCCTCTTTTTCGAATCGCTGATCGAGGCATACCCGGACTCACCCGAAGCCGCAACGGCAAAAGAACACCTTAAGACCTTGTCCACACCGGGAGAATAAAAGTTCCGGCCGTGGTCGACACTGAACCGTTTTTATGAAAACCACCAATTCAGAGAAACTTTTTCGCAGGGCGAGAAACGTTCTTGTGGGCGGGGTAAACAGTCCCGTGAGATCTTTTGCTGCCGTTGGAGGTTCGCCACTTTTTGTATCAAGGGCCGAAGGTTCCTACGTATATGACGCCGACGGGAACAGGTTTATCGACTACGTGGCCTCATGGGGTCCGTTGATCCTGGGACACTCCCATCCCTCGGTGGTAAAGGCCGTCGGGGAAAGGCTTCCCCTGGGAACGAGCTTTGGTGCCCCTTGTGAACTGGAAACAAATCTTGCCACACTAATAGCAAGACACTTCCCCTCGATTGAGAAAGTTCGTCTTACCAATTCCGGAACCGAGGCCACCATGAGCGCCATAAGGCTTGCAAGAGCGGTCACCGGAAGGGAATACATAATCAAGTTCGAGGGATGCTACCATGGACACTCGGATTTTCTGCTCGTGAAATCCGGTTCGGGAGCCACGACTTTCGGAAATCCAAGCAGCGCCGGGGTCCCGAAATCGTTTGTGAACAGAACGCTACTTGCTCGGTATAACAACATAGATTCCGTCAAAAGGCTTTTCGAGAAGCACCCCAAAAAGATTGCCGGAGTGATAATCGAACCCGTGGCGGGAAACATGGGGGTGGTAACTCCCGAGAAAAACTTCCTCAGGAAATTGCGCTCTACATGCAAAAGACACGGAGCAGTTCTCATCTTCGACGAGGTCATAACGGGGTTTCGTCTCGCCAGGGGAGGCGCACAGGAACTGTTCGGCGTAGTCCCGGACATAACCTGTCTTGGGAAAATAATAGGAGGAGGACTCCCGGTAGGGGCGTACGGGGCCAGCGCAGAAATAATGCAAATGGTTTCCCCTGAAGGTCCCATGTACCAGGCGGGTACCCTCTCGGGAAATCCGCTCGCCATGGCGGCGGGAATTGCGACAGTAAAAGAACTTAACCCGAGAACCTACAGGCGCCTTGAGAGCCTGACCGCCTCTCTGGTATCTGGAATAAGGGAGATAATAGCAGAGCTTGGCATTGACGCCACCGTAAACTCTGTTGGCTCCATGTTCACCGTGTTTTTCACCGACCAGAGAGTAACGGACTACGCCGGAGCACTCGGATGCGATACCGCGAAATACGCGAGATTCTTCAGAAATCTTCTTGAAAACGGAGTCATGTTCCCGCCCTCTCAGTTCGAAAGCGTGTTCGTTTCGACCGCGCACACGAAAAAGCAGGTAGACCAGACCCTTCAGGCAGTCTACTCGTCACTTCGGGAAATTCCCCAGGGAGAGTGAAATCAGAAACCCTAACTGGCTTTTTTTCGTTGTAATCGGAATTGAGTTTGCCTTCTCCGTCATAGCGGGGCTCTTCCTCGGCGACTACATCGACGGAAAACTTGACACCGCTTTCCCTTTCTTTACCCTGCTAGGTCTTGTGTGCGGAGTGATAGCGGGACTGACCCTGCTTTTACGGACACTTAAGCTGAGGCAAGAAAGAAAAAACGGAAACGATGAAAAATCTTGATTTCGGTGTCGAGAAACTGTCCCTGGCCGTAACGGCGCTTCTTTTCGTCGTGAATATCGCCATCGGAGAAAGGGAAATGGCAGTGGCCATAGCGGTTGCGGGGGTCCTTTTTCTGCTCGATTACGTAGCCATAAAATTCGTCGTAAAAGCGCTTGCGGAAAAAAGATATTCACTTGCATTTTCCATGTTCATACTGGTCATGAAAATGCTCGCGCTGCTTGCGATAATAACGGTTTTACTCGTATTTGCAAAACTGAATATATATGGTTTAATGATAGGCTTAACTTCCGTGGTGATAGTAATAATAGGTAAAGGTTTGAAGGGTTAGACATGGAACATTTCAGCTGGTTTTCCCTTGCCGGTCTCATAGAATACGACCATATTCTGGGCGGAGTGCTGGTACTCCTGTTCATACTGTTTGTCGGCCTGAGGGTGACAAAGCATTACTCGAGGGAAGAATCCGTAATCCCCGAAGAGAAGCCGTCGATGAACATTTTCTTCGAACTCGTGGGGCTTGAGTTCCTTTTCAACACGATTGAAAACGTTTTTGGATCCCGTGAAAAGGCGAAGAAGTACTTCCCGCTTCTAGCCGGGTCGTTTTTCTTCATACTGTTTGCGAACCTGTTGGGAATGATCCCGGGCTTTCTTCCACCAACCGGAAATCTGAACACCACGGTAGCGTGCTCGCTTCTCATATTCGTCATGTACAACTACTACGGAATAAGGGAGCACGGGCTCGGTTACATCAAGCATTTTCTGGGCCCGGTAATCTTCCTCGCGCCACTTATGCTGATCATCGAGATTATAAGCCATCTGGTAAGGCCTCTGTCGCTATCCCTCAGGCTTTTCATGAACATAACAGGCGACCACATGGTGCTCGGGGTGTTTACCAACCTCACGCATATACTGATTCCCATGGCTTTCGTGGGGTTAGGTATTTTCGTATCTTTTTTGCAGGCTTTTATATTCACTATACTTTCGACCATATATATCGCGCTTGCCGAAGCGCATGAACACTGACATAAATTCAGGAGGTAAGAAATGAAAAGGTTGTTTTCTTTTATAGGTCTTGCGGCACTGGCTTCGTTCGGTGCTTTCGTTCCCGACGCGTTTGCCGCGACTGAGGGGGGCTTAGGAGAACTGGCGAAGATGGGACTTGGAATCGGCGCCGGAGTAGGCATAGGTATAGCCGCAGGCGTCGCGGGAGTAGGTCAGGGACTCGCCACGGCTTCTGCTGTTGACGGCATAGCCAGAAACCCGGGTGCTTCCGCGAAGATCCAGACGCCCATGATTATCGGTCTCGCCCTGATCGAGTCTCTGGTAATCTACGCCCTGCTGATAGCGTTTCTGCTCCAGGGAAAAATCTGACGCACATAAGATAAAGACGGGGGAGACCACAGCAAGAAGGTTATTCCCCGTCTTATTATCCGCCGCTGCGCAGTACGGTTCCGTGCAACGGGTTGTAACCGGAATCTCGACGATAATCTCTAATCACGGTTATCGGGATAATTCTTCAGCACAAAACCTAGAGCTTCCTCTTTCGAGACAAGCCTGTTTTCAAGCTGGAGTTCTTCCACTTTTCCCAGTATTTCCGAAAAAACGGGGCCGGGAGAATATCCGAGATCTATAAGATCCTGTCCGCTGAGAAGCGGCGGGGGTTTTATTTCCTCCCTTCCATACTCTTCCATCTTTTCCCTGATGAAATTGTAGGCGTCGGTTTGTCCGTGACTTGCCATGCAGTCAGCAAGATGCATCTGCATGTGCTCCTCAAAATACGGAAGGGAAAGAAACCTTTTAAGGGTGCTTTCTCTCATGTTGAAAACATCCTTGAACTTAAGATGCTCAAGGATAAGCTCGGAAATTCTCTTTATCTGCTTTTTGGAGAATCTGAGCCTCCTGCAGATGCCTTCAGACATCTTGGCCCCTACCCTGTCGTGTCCGTTGAATCTTATCCTGTCAGACTCGCTGTAAGTAGGCGGCTTGCCAACGTCATGTAGAAGCGCACCGACGGCAAGCTCATCCGAGTAGAGACCGTCGGTGTTGCCGTAGAGCATGTTCATCACAAGGCAGGTATGCTCAAACACGTCTCCTTCGGGATGGAACTGGGGAGGCTGGCGAACTCCGTGCATACATTCGACTTCCGGGAGAAAATGTTCAAGAAGACCGCTGGAGCTAAGAAGCTTGAGCCCGTTCCCCGGATTCCGGCGGGTGAGTATCTTGACGAGTTCTTCACGTATTCTCTCCCCGCTCACAACGGATATCGCGGCGGCCTCGCTGCGTATAGACGAAAGGGCCGCTTGGTCGAGCTCAAAATCGAGACATGAAGCGAACCGCACCGCTCTAATCATTCTAAGCCTGTCCTCACCGAACCTTTCCTCGGAATCTCCTATGGTCCTGACAAGCCTCCGCTCAAGGTCCCCGATACCACCCACGTAATCGTAGAGTTCTGCAGAAACCGGATCATAGAGCATCCCATTTATCGTAAAATCCCTTCTGCGGACGTCTTCTTCCGCACTTTTCGTGTAATCGACGTGTTCCGGATGCCTTCCGTCACCGTAACTCGATTCCCTCCTGAAGGTGGCAACCTCGAACTTCATGTCTCCTTTTATCACCAACACCACGCCGAAGCTCTTCCCCACAGCCACGGTCTTTGAAAACGCCTGCTGCACATGCTCCGGAGTCGCACTTGTCGCTATATCAATCTCGTCGCACTCAACGCCGAGCAGGGCGTCGCGCACGCAGCCGCCCACGAAGAAAGCCTCGTATCCCTTCTCCCCGAGAGTCTTTACGACCTCAAGTGCCCCTGCGAAATTTTTCTTCTCGAAATCAAGTTCCCTTTTCATAAATTCGCCACCATGGCCTGCAAACCGGTTAAATTATAGTTTTTAATTCTACCCGAATCACAATCCGCAAAGGCGGTCCGGACAAGAATGAACGAAAGGAACTTCCGCAATTTCCTCATGCAAAGGACAAAGGAAAACGGCTCAAGGCTGCTGTTTCAGAAAAAAGACGGATGGAGCTGGAAACAGATCACCTGGCCCGATCTTGTCACTGAGGTTGAAAGCATAGCCTGCTTTCTTCTGAATTCGGGCTTCTCAACGGGGAGTAGAATTGTTGTTCTCTCGCCCAATACACTGGCGTGTCTTTTTTTCGAACTGGCGGTATTCGCGCTGGGAGGAGTCTGCCTTCCCGCAAGGAACATGAAGGAAGCAAGGAAAATCCTCGCGAGCTCATCCGGGAACTGTTTTTTTCTTTGCGCAAGCGCAGATGAGGCGCGAGAACTCGTCGAGACCCCGGCGCTCGGAGAAAAAATAGAAAAGGTTTTTCTAAGCGCAAACGAAAAGATTCCCGTGGAGGGAAAGACAGTCAGTTACTCGAACGTCGTAAAATTCGGCTTTCTCCGCAGGAAAAAGCTCAAGGACGAAATAAGCGCGATTGGAAGCTCGGTAAAAGAGGACTCCCCGGCCGTAATATTTGACGCGGGGACAGCGGCGGCCGAGAACAAAACCTTTTCCCATGGAGACATACTCGATCTCCTGCGCCTCTCAGAACAGGAATTGGGAGAAGTCTCAGTCGAAGATCAGACATTCTCCTACCTTCCCGGCTGCGGTTCTTTTTCCAAATTCGCCAACCTGCTTAACCTGCAGACCTCAGCCAGAGGAGCCATTGCGGAAGGTACCGAAGACTTTTTCGTCGATATTCCCGAGATAATGCCGGTTATGCTTTTTCTTCCGGGTGCCGAGATCGAGAATGTCGTCAACAGTCTACAGGGCGAAAACGGTTCGGGAGGAAATCTCAGAAGCGATCTCGGAGGAAGAATAAGGCTCCTGCTTACAGATGCCCTGCCACCAGAGAAAACAAGGGACCTGCTGCTTGCGCAGAACATATCCGTCGTCAAGCTCAGCAGTCTTTCGGTCGTTCCCTGAAGATCAGACCTGCGGCTCGTTCTCCGTTCCCTCAACGCTGCAAAACGCCCTGCCCCTGCTTAGCCTTAAAACCAGTTTTTCCTTGAGTTCAAGCATCCGGGAATCCTGCACTATCTCTCCGCTTTCTTCTTTTGAGACTATGGCGTATCCTCTCTCAAGAACGCTGAAAGGGTTCAGGGAGGTAAGTTTTCCGGAGTAATTCTCGATGCGTCGTTCAAGATTCTCGATCCGCGAGGTCATATGATGCCTGAAACTGGCTGCGAGTCCGTCAAGCTGCATGGAAAACATGTCTATACGGCTTGTGAGAGAGAAATCGAGCCTGCGGCGAAACTGCGCGAGATCTTCGAGAACTTCCCTTTTTTCCTTTACCGCAAGTTCGGCAGCCATTGAAGGAGTGGCCGCTCTCACATCAGATACCAGATCGGCTATCGTCACGTCCACTTCATGACCCACGGCCGAGATCACGGGGAAAGGGGAAACAGCGATTTTTCTGGCGACCCCCTCGTCGTTAAAGGCCCTGAGATCCTCTTTCGATCCCCCTCCCCTAGTCACGATCACAAGGTCAAGGCCCTCCATGCCGTAAAGCCTATCAAGGGCTCTGGTTATCTCGGCCGGGGCGCTATCCCCCTGAACGCTCGCAGGAGAAATAACAACCTCGACATTGGGAGATCTCCTGTATATGACCTTGATGACATCCCTCACGGCAGCTCCCGAAGGGGAGGTAACAACCCCTATTCTGCGGGAGAGAAAAGGAAGGGGGCGTTTTTTCGAGACGTCAAAAAGTCCTTCTTCGAAAAGTTTCTGCTTGAGTTTTTCAAGCGCGAGCGCGTCGGCACCCACTCCCTTCGGTTCCATTGCGCTTACGTACAACTGGTACTTGCCGTCTTTTTCGTAAACTCCAACGCGCGCGGCGCAGATGACATCCATCCCGTTCTCCGGTGTGAATTTTATCTGCTGGTTATTACCTCTGAAGCAGACTGCGGAGATCTGACTCTGCTTGTCTTTCAGGGAAAAATACCAGTGGCCGCTTGCGTAATGCCCCTTGAAACCGGAAATCTCTCCCCCAACCCATATTGTCTCTCCGCCGAACTCAAGCTCAATCGCATCCTTTATCGAGGAATTGAGTTCCGATACGCTGTAGATTTTCCTGTCCATTCTTAAACGTAAATTAATCGGTCGGGCAGCCGTTGGCAAGACACGGAACGGAGAACCGTTAAAGGGGGAGGGAAAATTCACTCAAACAGATGCGGAGACTGAGTTTTCACCTTTTCAAGGATTTCGTCTGAAACATTGAGATTCCCAAGCTCCTTGAGATGAAACAGCTGGGAAGCTCGCAATTTCTTCGCACCTCTAAGATTGGCATCCCTGAGAACCGCCCCGTCGAAATTCGCAAGCTTTAGGTTAGCTCCTGCGAAGTCGGCACCCGTAAGATCAGCGCCCAGCATGTGGGCCCCCTCAAGGTTGGCGCTCCTGAACACCGCGCCGCGAAGATCGCAACCCTCAAGGTTCACTCCGCGCATGTTCGCCTCGGAAAAATCCGCGCCTACCATGCTGCACCCCTTGCAGAAAGCAAGCTTGAGAGCTGACTTCGCAAACACGGCACCGTCAAGGTTAATCCCGTTAAGATTCGCCCAGCCAAGATCCGGGATAACATCGGGCTCCTCTTCCCGCCACCGGTTCCACGCGGCCGTACCCTCTTGTACCTTCGAGACGTGCTCAGAATCGGCCACAGCATCCCACCGCCAGTGATAATCCGAAAACCTTAAACGCGGACAGAAGTATGTAAATCGCAACCGCTATAAGTACCAAGCTTCGAATAAGCCCCCTGATTCCACCTTTCGCCCTGCGTCGCATCCTCTCTCCGCAGGAAAGGCATATATCCGTTTTCGCCGTGGTTTCGTAACCGCACTCTTCACATCTTCTTACAGGCTGAAGCGACATCAGATTATCCCTTTTTCTTTCTTAACTAACCCTTTTCAAAGCGGAATGAACAAAGACCGGGTGCACTTTGCCAATTTCCCGGGCAAGCTGCTCAATGACGTTCTTTATGTCCCATTGCGCCCCCTCCGACATCCGCAGGTTCGTCAGGTGGTACAGCTCCCAGAGATCGAAGCTGCCGCAGACTCTCCTGTTGTGGGCATTTGTAACAACGTAGCTCGCCACGTCGCGAAAACCGGCGTCAACGAGTTCTTCATAGAACCGCTCGCTTCGCCCGATGGCTTCGAGCAAAAGCTCCTCCGTTCCCGATTCCGCAACATGTGGTGGAACCGTCACGCCTTCCCCCACGGAAGGCTCCTTCACGGTCCAGCTGACTTTCCTGTGCCTAAGCAGCTGATGCCACGCCGCCTCGCTCAGGACGAACTCGGCGTTGTAGTTAATCGATTTGAATATGCCCACCGGGTTGTCGTGCTTTCCGAGCTCTTCGACGGCCATTAAGAAAATCTTCTTGAGCTCCGGGGTGTTTTCGGAAAGGTGCCTTTCTATATCTCCGACTGAAAGCCCCGAGAATTCGAAAAGAAGCCCTCTTGCGATCTCACTTAAAGCCTCGGCCTGGGAATTTTCCTTTCCCCGCCCCGTGTAGTCAAAAAGGGTAACCGAGGATCCATTGCCGGGTGGGCTTTTCCCAGCGTCACCGAGACTACGCGAGAACTCCTCGAGCGCCTCTCGCGTTCCGACCATGTAGGGGTTCTCGTCAGCGTACTTAACAAGCGTCGGAACCGAGAACCTGACCTCGCTCTTTATCTCCTCGGCCCTATTTCTGGCCTCCAGGTAGCGGCTTGAAAGAAGAGCGGAGAGGGTCTGCTCCATGGCTCTTGCGTTTGCCGTCATGCCGAGATTCGTAAGCGTTGAGAGATTAAGAGCGTACCTTGCGTCCTCAAACGCTATTTTCTCAAGTGCCCTGAAATGGGCTCTTTCCTCCTTGTCTTCGGGAACGGGAAACTTCTTTTTCAGAAAATCAAAGAGCTCGGTGTTAAGTCTCGAGTAAACCTCGTACTGAAAATCGCAAAGCTCTTCGAACTCTTTTTTAAGGGCGGGGCGCGAGTCAAGCTCTTGGGGAATATAGTTGTCGCCTTTGCGCGGTCTCTGGTATCTCTGCGAGTATTCGGTAAACGAGAGAAATTCGTTTGCGCATTCAAGCAGGGAAGAGAAAAGCCTTGAAACCCTCTCAACGCCTATGTGCACGGTCGCGTGCTCGGCAACAGAAGCGTGGCCGTAGTTAAGAACCCACTTCTCGTGGAACTTTTCCGCCCTGTCCCTCCCCATCTCCTGCTCCCTTATCACGGTGTCTATGTTTTCCCTGAAACTTTTGGGGCTTCTGCTTACGTAGGCGAAGATGACGGCAACGACTTCCTCGGGAATGTTGCTTATGGTGTAGATGTCCCTGTCGAGATTCGAAACGTAACGTTCCATCTCCCGGGCGACGTCTTCATCATCTATTTTTATCTCGGTGGACAAGCCTGCTCTCCCGTTCCCCTCCTATGGCTCCCGAGGTTCAGGAGACCGTATGGGTTTCCTTGAGTTTATCAACTATGTAAGGCATGACTCGGCTCGGGTTTCCGTATATGACGGCACTTACGTAATTGTCGGCCGGGGTTTCCCTCTCGCCGATAATAACCACCTTGTTCCCTTTGTTCATGACCTGGAAGGGAAAAGAAGCCACGGGCTCGATCTCCAGATTCGCCCCGACGATTATGAAAAGATCGCAGTGCTGAAGCCTCATCCAAGACTCCCTTATCTCCCAGTGAGGAAGCGGCTGTCCCGGGAAGGACAGCGGAGGTTTCATCTGATCGCTCTGGCATTCCTTGCATTTCGGAATGCCGGTCTTGCTGTCCTCAAGGGAAAGTAGTATTCCATCAGTGCGGTAATCGTTTCCGCATTCATGGCAGTGGATCCAGTTTATCGTCGAGTATATCTCTATTATTTTTTCGCTGCCGGTTTTGTTGTGCAGGCCGTCGGCCGCTTGGGTAAGAACGCAGTCAACGTTGCAGAGAAACTCCATCTCGTAAATGGCTTCGTGGGCAGGAGAGGGCCTAGCTTCCGAGATTCTGGGATAAAAATCCTTTATCTTTTCCCAGTACTCTCTCCTTACCTCCGGGCGATTCTTGAATTTCCCTATGTCAGGATTGAAGCTCAGATCCGAAACGTCAGGCAGTCCGACTTCAAGAGAAAGTTCAACTCCCGTTAGAAAAACTACCTGAGAGGCTTCCCGGATCCACTTGACCGTTGCCGAGAGCGCATCCTGTTCCTGCTCGCTCATTTCAAGGTTTGATTATAACCGCTTGCGTTAACTGTCCGCAAATTGATCGCAGCCCGCTCGATACCGGGCGAATTCAGGGTGCGAAAACCTCCTTTCATCCCGCAAAAATCCGTCGGAAAAGACCCCACCATGACACAATTAAATCGATCGCGGTTGAACGGGCGGGTAAAATATCGTGTCGTGGGCACAAAACCTAAGGAAATAAACGAATTTACCGAAAAAGCTCTTCAGATCGTCTGGGACAACGGTGAAGAAAGCGTATTCTTTTACGACGAACTCAGAGAGATCTGTCCCTGCGCCACCTGCAGGAGGCTCAGGAAAAAGAGCAGAACCGGGAAACTCCCGTTTAAAAAACGGATACCCCTCGGAAAAAGCAGCATGGCGCCGGAGAGGATAGAGTACGTCGGGAACTACGCCATAAGGTTCATAGGCGAGAACTGGTGTGAAACCGGATTCTATACCTTCGATTTTTTAAGGAAAAACAGCGTTTCGGGCAAATAAGGTTCCCTCGGTGGAAAATCACGCCCGTCGTGCGCTTATGGAAAGCCACTTTCTGGTAACAAAGTGGTTGCCGTCCTCGTCCACTTCCCCATGGAGAAGAATTGCCGGCTCAACGGCGTTTTTCATAGCATCGGAAACGGCCTCATCCGGATAGCCGTGAAGGGCGCCGGCGGCATACTGCTGGAAGGAACTTATGTACTCCCATGCTTCTTTCGTAAGATCGGCGGCGAATTCCTGAGCGTCGATAAGGTCAAATCCCACCTTGCCCACGAGTTCTTCGTAGTAGGAGCGCGGGTGAAACTTCGCGGCTTCGGCTTTCCCCTCGACCTTCACTCTTTTCACTCCTTGTTTTCTCAGGAACTGGACGGCGTTTCTCACCTGGGTTCTGTAGAAAGGTATGGTCTCCTCGGGTCTTGCCCCCTCGTAAAAAGAGGTGTTGAAAAAAAACCAGCCCCCGGGCTTAAGCGCTCTTTTGATCGCTTTGAGGCTCTTCAGCTGTTCCTCTTCGTCAAGGTAATGTATGCCGTTGCCCCATATGGCCACGTCAAGGCTTTTCGGAGGCAGATCAAGTTCCTGTATTGAGGAATTGATAAGAGTCAGCTTGTCAATCTCTTTCTCAAGCCTGCGCTTGGTAAGCTTAAGAGCGCCTGCCGACTGATCAAGGCAGAACACCGCCGACTCCTTTAGATTTGCGGGAAGCATTTCGAAAAAAAGCTGCGCCATGGTGCCCGCGCCCGTAGCGACGTCAAGGAACCTGTCGAGACTCTCCACCCCTCTTTCAACCATTATCTGGATCCAGTTTCTGGTCATATCGCCGTTTACCTTTCTGTACTCCTCGGTATCGGCAAAAGGCTCATAGTTGTAATCTTCCATATGCTCTTCCATCATTTCTCTCCTCGGCTCTTGACCCGCCCGCACAGACTACTCTTTATACCCTGAATTCTAACATAATAGCAACAAGAAAATTTAAAAAAATAAAAGCCCCATCGAGAAAGTTTTAAAACGACGGAAGAGGTCAGACTCCCCTTTTTTCTCCCCAGAATATTTTGTGAAGCTGCGGAAGCACTCTTACATTCTCCATGCCGTCGCGCAGGACTCTCTCGGCTATCCAGTCCGCTTTCGTACCGTAAACGGGCTGGAATATGATTGAAGCCCTTATGTGACGCTTCGCCATAACGCTCCTTGCGTATTCGTAGTCCGCACTGTCCGCTATTACGAACTTGAGCTGGTCCTTTTCCTCCAGGTCATCATAAAGCGAAAAATCCATTCTGGAGTCCATGCCCGAACCGGGGCACTTGCAGTCCATGCTCACAACCGAATTGGGATGGGAAAAAATTCCGGGCGGCTTCTTGTTGCCGCTTGTTTCAAGCACGACCACGAAATCCCTTTCAAGCAGGAATTCCGTTATCTCCTCCACTTCATCCCGCTGGATAAGCGGCTCCCCGCCGGTTATGCAGACGCGGGAGCATCCGTATTCAAGGATCTTTTTCAGGACCTCGCTGGTTTCCATCTCCCGGAAGTCATTCCCCTCCACGGCATACATGGTGTCGCACCAGCTGCATCTGAGATCACAGGCAAAAAGCCTGAGAAAGACCGTCGGCAGCCCAATATGGATTCCTTCACCCTGTATTGAAAAGAAAATTTCGCTTATCTTCATCGCGTCTACGCCTCGTACTCAGTCGGATCGTCCACACCCGCTTCGATAAAAGCCCTTTTTCTCTCCCTGCACGAACTGCAGGTGCCACAGTGCACACGGGAACCCACGTAGCACGACCACGTATCTTCGAAAGGAACCCCTAGACGCGCGCCGAGTCTTACTATCCCCGACTTGTCCATATCTATAAACGGGGCAATTATGGTCAGGTGTTCGTTATCAGTCGCGAGTCTTTCCGCTTTCTCGAAAGCCGAAACGAACTCCGCTCGGCAGTCAGGATACACACCCCTGTCGGAATGATGCGCACCGTAGAACACAGTGTCGCAGCCGATGCTCTGTGAATAGGCAACCGAGAGGGAAAGAAAGATGGCGTTTCGGTTCGGAACGACTGTTGCCGAGAGGGTCTCGTAATTGCGCGCCGTCGCGGAAACCCTGGGAATCTCAACGTCCCGGTCGGTAAGCGCAGAGGCGCCGAAAAGAGTCCTTGCGGAAGAAAGATCAATTATGTTGGGAGAAAGCCCCAGATGCCGACATATATTTTCTGAGGAGCGGACCTCCCTTTCGTGTTTCTGTCCGTAGATGAAGGTAAGAGGGAAGACTTCGTACCCTTCCCGAACCGCCTTGTAGCAGAGAGTGGAACTGTCCACGCCTCCAGAGACCATGACAACCGCTTTTCCAGACACTCCCTTAATATTAAAGCCGAAAAAAATAAATAACAATTCCTCCAACCGGACCCGTTCCGAACAACGGATGGAGAAAACGGTAAATTAAATGGTTTCAGTATGTTGGCAGAAATAAATGGAAATTATATACTTATTCACCCGAGAACTAGGGGAGCAAAGGCACTTTCATGAGCAGAACAGAAAAAGAACATGAACAGATCCTTCTTTTCAATGATTTTCCAAGCGTCTCGAAGGAACGCTGGAAAAAAGAAGCCGAAAAAAGGGTTTCCTATAAAGATCTCATATGGCATACCGAAGACGGCATAGAGGTTGATCCCTTCTACACCGAAGAAGAAGCCAAAGACCTTTTCCCGGGAGAAACCCCGCTTCCGGGAGAATTCCCATTCGTCCGGGGAACCAGCGAAAAAGATAACAGTTGGCTCCTTACTGAAGAGATAGAGCTCTCCACACCGAAAAAGACCAGAGTCGCGGCGCTTGCGGCAATAGAGGGCGGAGCGGATTCTCTTACCTTCATCCTGCAGGCGGAAATGAAACGCAAAACCATCGAGACTCTCCTAAAAGACATAGACCCCCTGCGCATCGGCATAAACTTCGCTTTAAGGGAGGATCCGGAAAAGACCTGCGCCCTTTTCATTTCCTCCTGCGCCAAGAAAGAAATCGACACGCAGGAACTCAGCGGAGCCATGTTCTTTGACCCTCTATCGCATCTGCTTGGACACGAATCCCCAGCAACGCCGCTTGATGAAAATGTAGATAAAATCGCAAAAGCCATCGGATATCTCTCAGATACCGCACCCGGCTACGCGGCGTTTTCGGTGAAAAGCTCGACATTTAAAGACTCAGGCGCGACTATAAGCCAGGAACTCGCCTTCACAATCGCCGCGGCGGTCGAGTATCTGGTCATGCTTCGCCAAAAAGGCGTTGATTCAGACAGCGCCTGCCGCCACCTCGTTTTTTCCTTCTCCACGGGCTCGAGCTACTTTACGGAAATCGCCAAGCTTCGCGCCGCAAGGGCGCTCTGGGCAAATGTCGTCCAGCAGTTTTGCCCCACCTCCGCCGAATCCACGAAAATGAGGATCCACTGCCACACCACTGGCTTCAACAAAACCATTTACGACCCGCACACAAACATATTGCGGACGGCGCTTGAAGCCATGGCGTCTGTAATCGGGGGAACAGACTCCCTGACCGTCCAGCCGTTTGACGCCCACTACAGAGAACCCGACGGACTCTCAAGGAGAGTGGCGAGGAACATTCAGCTTCTGGCAAGAAACGAATCCCACCTCGACGCGGTGACCGACCCCGGAGGCGGCTCCTACCACATAGAGAAACTGACGCAGTCCATTTCGCAGAAATCCCTCGAGCTGTTCCAAGAAATAGAAAAAAAAGGCGGCTACCTTGAGTGCCTTAAAGGCGGCTTCATACAGAACGCGGTCGAGGACAGCAGGAAAAAAGCCCTGAGTGACATTTCCCGGAGGAAAAAAACGCTTATCGGAACAAACGAGTTTCCCAACCTGCTGGAAAAAATGGCGGGGGATATCCGGAAAACCCCGCCCGCGGAAAAGGAGGAAAACGGTTCGGCCCCGACGGTAGTGCCTCTTGCGGAATCAAGGGCAGCTCAAGTTTTTGAGAGAATAAGGCTTCTAAGCGAAGAATACGCGGAGAGAACGGGCGAGGCGCCAAAAGTTTTCCTGCTTCACCTGAGCGATTCGCCGCAGACAGTCGCAAGATCGGTTTTTTCGATGAATTTCTTCGGATGCGGGGGGTTCTTAATAGTTGACGGAGCGGAAAATCCGGGCATTGATGAAGGAATTGCGGCAGCCTTGCGCGAGAATCCGCTTGCGGTAGTAATTTGCGGTTCCGACAAAGATTACGAGCAGTTTGCAGAAGAGGCCACAATAAAACTCAAGGACAAGGAAGCGGAAATAAAAATTGTCGTTCCGGGCGGCGGACAAGGCGAATGGGAAGGGCTCGCTCAGGCAGGCGTGGATGATTTTATCAATGCGGAGTCGGATGTCCGCGACATGCTTGAAAGATACCAGCAGTCGCTTTTCTCAGACGAGGCAGGACGATGAGACCTGATTTTTCGAAAATAAATCTCGGCTTCGGTTCAAACGGCAGCGGCAACGCACGTGCGAGCGGAAATATCGTAAGAGAATCACCGGAGAAAATAGACATAAAAGAATTTTATGTCCCCAACGACCTCAGCGATTCTGAACACCTAGGATTTGTCTCCGGAATTCCGCCCTACCTTCGCGGACCCTACCCGACCATGTACATCACGAGACCCTGGACCATCAGACAGTACGCGGGATTCTCCACCGCGGAGGAATCAAACGCTTTCTACAGAAGAAATCTGGCCGCGGGGCAGAAGGGGCTTTCAATAGCCTTCGATCTTCCCACCCACAGGGGATATGACTCAGACCATCCAAGAGTTTCGGGAGACGTTGGAAAGGCAGGCGTAGCAATAGATTCGGTACTCGACATGGAGATTCTTCTCGATCGAATACCCCTTGATCAGATCTCGGTTTCCATGACCATGAACGGCGCGGTTCTGCCGATCATGGCTTTCTACATAGTCGTTGCGGAGCGGCAGGGAGTGGGACCGGAAAAACTCAGCGGAACGATCCAAAACGACATACTCAAGGAGTTCATGGTAAGGAACACCTACATTTACCCGCCCGAATTCTCGATGAAGATAGTTTCAGACATTTTCGAATATACATCGAAAAACATGCCGAAGTTCAATTCGATAAGCGTAAGCGGCTACCACATGGAAGAAGCAGGCGCCACGTCGGACATAGAGCTTGCCTACACGCTCGCCGACGGCCTTGAGTATTTAAGGGCGGGAGTCGAGGCAGGACTCAACATTGACGATTTCGCTCCCAGAATTTCCTTTTTTTGGGGAATAGGCATGGACCATTTCATGGAAATCGCAAAAATGAGGGCGGCAAGAATGCTCTGGGCTAAGATCGTCAAGACCTTTGAGCCCAAAAAACCGGCTTCGCTCATGCTCAGAACCCACTGCCAGACTTCGGGATGGAGTCTCACGGAACAGGATCCGTTTAACAACGTGACGAGAACATGCGTTGAAGCCCTAAGTGCGGTGCTCGGCGGCACCCAGTCACTCCACACAAACGCTCTGGATGAAGCAATCGCCCTTCCCACCGACTTTTCCGCCAGGATAGCGAGAAACACCCAGCTTTATCTTCAGAAAGAAACAGATGTATGCAGGTTGATCGATCCTTGGGCGGGGTCCTACTATGTCGAGTACCTGACTCATAATCTGGGGAGAAGGGCCTGGGAACTAATAATGGAAATAGAAGAGCTGGGAGGAATGTCCAAAGCCATAGAAACCGGGTTACCGAAAATGAGAATAGAAGAAGCAGCGGCACGAAAACAGGCAAGGATAGACTCGGGCAAAGACGTAATAGTAGGAGTCAACAGTTATAATTCGGACGCGCAGGAAGAATTCGATATACTGGAAGTGGATAACCGCAAGGTGAGGGAGAACCAGATTAAAAGACTGGAGAAACTGAAAGAAAAAAGGGATTCCGAGGCGGTTGAACGCGCGCTTCGGAAAATCACTGAATGCGCGAAAACGGAGCAAGGCAACCTTCTCTCCCTGGCGGTTGAGGCCGCAAGGGAAAACGCCACCCTCGGAGAAATATCGGACGCGTGCGAGGAGGCATGGGGGAGATACAGGCCTGGATGGCGCACGATCTCGGGAGTATATTCATCGGAAATTTCGAAGGACGCCGGATTTGCCAAGGCAAGGGAGCTTGCTGACCGTTTCGCCACCCTGGAAGGGAGAAGGCCCAGAATACTGGTCGCAAAAATGGGCCAAGACGGCCATGACCGCGGGGCGAAGATAATAGCGACGGGCTTTGCAGATCTCGGTTTCGATGTGGACATAGGCCCGCTCTTCCAAACCCCTGAAGAAGCGGCAAGGCAGGCAGTTGAAAACGATGTTCACATAATCGGAATATCCAGCTTGGCCGCCGGCCACAAGACACTCATCCCAGAACTTATAAAAAGGCTCGACGAGATGGGAGGCGACGACATAATGGTGGTCGCAGGAGGGGTTATACCCAAACGCGATTACGACTACCTCAGGAACGCCGGAGTCTCGCAGATATTCGGTCCGGGGACCGTGCTGTCCGAAGCGGCTGAAGCCATACTCGTGCCCCTGACAGAAACCCGAACATGACCCCGCATAAAAAAACGGAAGCGGAAACTTACCGCCAAGGCATAGCCAAAGGAGAAATACCCGCTCTTAGCAGGGCGATCACCCTTGCGGAGAGCACCCTACCCGAGCATAAAAAGCTTGCACGGGAAATAATCACGTGGTGTCTGCCGCGGTCCGGAAAATCCATAAGGGTGGGAATTACGGGTATACCCGGAGTCGGAAAGAGCAGCTTCATAGAATCTCTGGGTCTCTATTTGGCCCGCGAATGCGGAAAAAAGATAGCGGTGCTCGCAATCGATCCCACGAGCAGCGAAACCGGGGGAAGCGTTTTGGGCGATAAACTCAGAATGCAGGAGCTTTCCCGCCATGAAAACGTCTATGTAAGGCCCTCTCCGTCGGCCGGTTCTCTGGGGGGAGTCGCAAAAAAGACAAGCGACGCCGTGATTCTCTGTGAGGCGGCAGGATTCGACACCATCTTTATAGAAACGGTGGGAGTCGGTCAGTCTGAAATTACCTGTCACTCCATGGTCGATTTCTTCATGCTGCTCATGATTACCGGGGCGGGAGATGACATTCAGGGAATAAAAAAGGGAATAATCGAACTCGCTGACGCCGTATTGATAACCAAAGCGGACGGGAGAAACAAGAAAAAGGCGGAGCTTATGAAACAGGAAATGGAGGAGGCGCTGGGATTCCACAGACCGCCCGAATCCGGGTGGGGCCCCAGGGCTTATGCCTGCTCCTCCGTTACGGGTTACGGAATAAAGGAAATCTGGCAGTGTGTCATGGACTATGAATATCTCTGCAGAGAAAACGGATACTTCACGGAGAAAAGAAGAAAGCAGGCCAAGTACCGCCTGCATGAAGCGCTCGTCCAGAATCTTGAAGACAGCTTTTATGAGAACTCCCTCATCAAAGAAACGCTCGGCAAAGTGGAAAAAGAAGTAATGGAAGGAAAAACGGATCCCTACACGGGAGCCGCGAATCTGCTCGATCTTTATTTTGAAAGGCTTAGTCCACCTCGGTCGGCACAAGAAAAATGATCATAAAGGCCCTCTCACCAAAATACATAAACGAGATCGTGAAGATCGAAAACGAATCCTTCATCGCCCCGTGGCCAAAACAGGTGCTTGCGGATTACATCAAAAAATCCGGGTTTTTCTGCAATATAGCCATAAACGGAAGCGACGAAGATGTTGCAGGCTACTCAATATCCACCCTTATCTACGACGAAATTCACGTATTCAAGATCGCCGTGGCATCTTGCCACAGGAGGAAGGGAATAGCGATTGAACTGCTCTCAGACACGTTTAATTTTTACGAAAAGATGGGGGCTCTCTCGGTTATTCTCGAGGTAAGAACGACAAACACACCGGCGATCACGCTTTACGAAAAGCTCGGGTTTGAGATTCTTAGAACACGCAAGAACTACTATGGCAGGGGGAGAGGGGACGCCTACGTGATGGGTCTTGCGCTTGACAGCTACTATCAGAAGTTTCTCTCGGCCACGTAATCGGCGAGGTGACCGAGGGATTCCTTATAATCGTTCTGTGGTATCTCGTCCAGAGATTTTTTCGCTTCAACCACAAACTCTTTTGCCCGCTGTCTGGTCAAATCGACCCCGCGGTAGTGGGCTACTAGCTGCGATATCTCCGCTATCTCGGAACTGTCGAGATCATCTTCCTTGTCAAGCGTTTCGATCACTTTGCGTCTCACGTCTTCCGGAGCGTTTTCAATTGAGTAGTAAAGCGGGAGGGTCATCTTCCGTTCAGCCAGATCCTGTCCGGTTTTTTTCCCGAACTTGTTCTCTTCAGAACAGTAGTCAAGCGCATCGTCTATAAGCTGAAACGCTATTCCTATGTTGTGCCCGTAGTGTGAAAGAGCTCTGACCGCCCCGTTTGAAGTATTCGCCAGAAGCGCCCCGGTCTCGGTCGAGCACTCAATGAGCGCGGCCGTTTTGTGGTCAATCACGGAAAAACAGAAGTCCTCCGAGATTTCGACCATCTTTCTTTCGCTCATAATCTCGAGCACATGGCCCTCGGCAAGACGAGATGAGGCCCTGGAAACCACTCTCAGGAGTTCAAGACTGCCGCAGCTGTATATAAGCTCAAGGCCCCGGGCCAGCATAAAATCCCCCACCAGTACGGTGGGCTTGTTTCCCCAAACGATATTTGAAGAAGCGTTTCCCCTTCTGAACTCCGCCTGATCAACTACATCGTCGTGAAAAAGGGTGCCGGCGTGGAAAAGTTCAATCCCGGCAGCTGCCGCAATCCGATCTTCCCCATCGGTAAGCCCGCAGGCGGCGCTTGAGAGAAGAACCAGAGAAGGCCTGATTCTCTTTCCTCCTCCGCCAAGCAGATACTTGGCTATTTCGTAGACCAGAGGAATATCGGATTTTATGAATTCATCGATTTTCCTCTCTGTTTCCGCAAGGCTCGGGTGAATTATCTCAATTATGTCTGAGAACTCCATCGGACGCTTAGACTATACGAACGAACCCGACAAGTCAAAGACTGGACACCACCGTTAACCTGATGTAAGTTTCCTTTTTTAAAGGGAATTTTTCGTAAAACAGTCCGCAAGAGCGTAACGGTAAACCGATTTGAACCTGTTCGATATCTTACTCTTATTCATAATCTTGGCCTGTTTCGGGGGAGGACTCAGGTCAGGCCTTATAAAGCAGTTTTTCTCACTGGCCGCCATAATAGGGGGAGCAGCCTTGGGCTTTTTCTTCTATGAGCCGCTGGGGACTATTCTGCTTGAGAAAAACATTATCGCCGAACCGAGAATCGCCGACATTCTAGGATTTCTGATCGTAGCCTGCCTTGCGTACGTGCTTATACATTATCTTTCCCATTTCCTGACGGACCTGCTGGAAAGAGTCAGGATGGGATGGATTAACCACCTTCTCGGCGGGGCAATGGGCTTTATAATCGGTCTATTGCTCTGCTACATAATGGTAATCGGGGTCAAGCAGTTTGTGGATGAGGATGCTCCTTTCATCAAGAATTCCGTTCTGGTTCCCAAAATCATCACCGGCTATCACATTATCAGGGAACAGGCGCCGGATGATCTTGACGAGAGACTGGAAAAACTCCTAGAACTGCGGGAAGAAAAACAGAAGTCAGACTTCGAGTGAGAGAGGATGAATCGCGGAATTCTCATAGCAGTTTCCCCCGCGGCTCCGAGCCGCTTTTGAGGCCGAAGCGCTGTTTCTTCAATCACCGTTAATCAATACCCACTTAATTAACTGCGCTGATTCAGTTAAACTCTTATTTGAAGAGGGTTTTGTCCATGGCCTTTCTCTAGAACAACTCGCGACATGGTTTCGATAACTACTCTTGACGAATTTATCATAAGAAATCAGTATGAATTCCCCTATTCCACCGGGGAGCTCTCCAGGCTGCTTCGGGATATAGGATTCGCAGCGAAAATAGTTCACAGGGAAGTAAACAAAGCCGGTTTGGTTGCGGATATCCTGGGCAAAACGGGCCAGGTAAACATCCAGGGAGAAGAGGTAAGAAAACTCGATTCCTACGCGAACGAAAAGTTTCTGACCGCGCTTGAACATGGCGGAGAATGCGCGGGGGTAGCGTCTGAGGAAAACGAGGATTTCATAGCATTTTCCGACGAGAACTCGAGAAACTCAAAATACGTCATAGCCATCGATCCTCTCGACGGATCCTCTAACATAGACGTAAACGTATCGGTTGGAACCATATTCTCCGTATACAGAAGAACGTCAAAGATGTTTTCCCCGTGTCTCAAGGAGGATTTTCTGCAGCCGGGCAAGGCCCAGACGGCCGCCGGATACATAATATACGGTTCTTCGACCATGCTGGTGTACACCACCGGCCACGGAGTAAACGGGTTTACCCTTGACCCGTCGATAGGAGAGTTCTGCCTCTCCCATCCGAACATAAAGATCCCGAGCCACGGCAATATTTTCTCGGTCAACTACTATAACTACTCGAAATTCCCCGGCAGAGTAAAGGAGTATCTCGATCACTGCAGAGACGGAGACGGCAATTCCAGACTTTCCCTTAGATACGTCGGGTCCATGGTAGCAGATATACACAGGAACCTGCTCAAGGGAGGAATATTTCTTTATCCGAAAACCTCAGACTCTCCCAACGGAAAACTCAGGCTTCTCTACGAGTGCAACCCGATGGCCTTCATCGTGGAACAGGCCGGAGGAGCGTCGTCAAGCGGAACGGAAAGAACTCTTGACATTCAGCCGACGGAACTTCACCAGAGAACCCCCATATATATAGGTTCCTACAACATGGTAAGTAAGTTCCTCAACTTCTTGAAGGACACCAAAAAACCTGAGGAGGAGTAAAGATGGGTGAAAAAATAAACTTCGGGCTTACCGCCCCCCTTCCGGGAAAACCGGTTACGGAACTTGTGGACTTCGCCGTCCGCTGCGAGGAGGCCGGTTTCGACGCCGTGTGGTATCCAGACCACATACTGTTTATGGCGAAAAAACTGACTCCCGAAGTATGGTCGGTAATCACAGCCGCAGCGGTAAAGACGGACAGAATCCGCCTTGGAGCCATAGGGGACCCCCACAGATCTCATCCCGCGATGTTCGCCCACAGACTCGCGACCATAGACAACCTCTCTGGGGGAAGAGCGTTCAGCTGCCTTGGGTACGGGGAAAAAATGAATCTCGACTACTACGGCATAAGCTGGAACAGGCCTCTTGCACGTCTTAGGGAATCCGTGCCGCTTATGAGGCGGCTTTGGGCCGGGGAAACGGTAACCTTCCAGGGAGAATTCTTCTCTCTCAGCGAAGCCGAAGTAAGGGTAAGCCCCGTTAACGGAAAGGACGTTCCCGTATACATAGCCGCGACCGGACCGAAGGCTCTCGGGGTCGCAGGCGCACTCGGAAACGGATGGGTAACAAACGCAATGCCTACATGGGTTTTTTCGAGCAAACTCGCCGAGGTGGAAAAAACCATGGGAGAGAACGCCGCCGCAGAGAACTTTGAGAAGTGCATATATATTTTCGTGTCCGTCGCCAAGGATAAGGACACCGCCTACGAAACCCTTGACAGAATAAAGCACGCTATAATCTGGCCCGACGTGATAGAGGAAGCCGGGTACGACCTCGAAATAGAACCGCAGTACAAAGGGCTTTCCTATACGAGCATAATGCCCAACGATCAGGACATGCTAGCAAGATTCAGGCAGATGGGAGAAAAATACTATACGAGGGAGATACTGTCTGACTTCGTTATATACGGAACGGCCGGCGACGCGATAAAAAGGTTCGAAGAATATATAGAAGCCGGAGTCACCCACTTCATAATCAGGGATTTCAGCCCTGACCTGGAATACTCCTTCAATGCCCTTGCGGGAGAAGTAATAGGTCACTTCAGGTAGAGACCCGAGACTGCTCAGGCAATCGTGATTTCCCGCTCCAAGTAGACGTTCTGAACACTCTTTAGAAGCGCTACCCCTTCCTTAAAGGGTTTCTGGAAAGACTTCCTTCCGCTTATCAGCCCCATCCCTCCGGCCCTTTTATTTACAATGGCGGTTCTTACCGCGTCTGCAAGATCGTCCGAACCCGATGCGCCTCCCGAATTTATCAGCCCCAGTCTCCCCATGTAGCAGTTCGCGACCTGGTAGCGGGTAAGGTCTATGGGATGGTCAGAGGTAAGATCTGAATAAACCCTATCGTGGGTTTTTCCGAAGGAGAGAGCCGTAAAGCCTCCGTTGTTCTCCGGGAGCTTCTGCTTGACTATATCTGCCCCTATGGTCGCCGAGAGGTGATTCGCCTGTCCCGTAAGATCAGCCGAAACATGGTAATCGGCCTCGTCCTGCTTGAAAGCCGGGTTTCTCAGATAAGCCCAGAGTATGGTCGCAAGCCCCAAGGAATGGGCGTGGCTGAAAACCTCCGATATTTCCTGGATCTGGCGGGAGCTTTCCTCGGAACCGAAATATACAGTCGCCCCAATTGCCACTGCCCCCATCTGAAAGGCCTGATCCACGTTTCCGAAAAGAATCTGGTCAAAGGTATTAGGATAGCTCAGAAGCTCATTGTGGTTGACCTTGGCTATAAAAGGAATCTTGTGCGCGTATTTTCTTGAGACCGAACCCAGCGCTCCCACAGTCGAGGCAACGGCGTTACATCCCCCCTCCATGGCAAGCTTCACTATGTTCTCCGGATCGAAATACATGGGATTCACCGCAAAAGATGCTCCCGCGGAGTGCTCAACTCCTTGGTCTACCGGCAGAATTGATACGTATCCCGTTCCCCCTAGGCGCCCGTGGTCAAGGATGGTCTGCAGGTTCCTTATCACGGCGGGCGATCGGTCGTTCTGCACGAATACCTCGTCCACGTAGTCCGGGCCGGGAAGATAAAGGTCTTTTTTGCTTATCGTAGTGCACTTGTGACCGAGCAGGTATTTCAAGTCCGCTCCCAGCACCGCCTCTATATCACTGATTTTCTTGAGTTCCTTTATGGCCATGGGTTCTCCCTTGAAAAAATCTTAAGATCCTACTGAAATAGATACCTGATCGGGCTCTAGCTGTCACTGAGAATCGATATTCCCGGAAGGTCTACCCCGCCTAGGAATTCAAAACAGGCCCCGCCCCCGGTTGACACGTGGGTCGCTTCGGAGAACTTGACCCCGGACTTTTTAAGTGACGCCACGCTGTCTCCTCCTCCGAGAACCGTGGTGGCCCCTCTCCATGTGGCAAGCGCAAACGACCTGGCAATGGCGCTTGTGCCGTTTGAAAAATCGTCCACCTCGAAAAATCCCATGGGACCGTTCCAGAAAACCGTGCCTTCCCCTTTTATATGCGAGGTGAATTTCTCTACAGTCTTCGGCCCTATGTCAAAAGCCGTCATGTCATCGGGAATCTCCGCGCCCGTAACCACTACACGCATTTTTCTGCCGCCGGCGGCCTCAGCCATCACGTGATCAACAGGAAGAAGGATTTTTTCCTTGTAGGTTTCAAGGGCTTCCCGGGCCCAGCAAATCATCTCCTTCTCCACGGAACATTTCCCGACGCTAACTCCGCGCGCCGCAAGAAAAGTATAAGCCACCCCGCCGCCCACAAGAACCCTGTCCGCCTTTTTTATTATGTTCTTGAGTGCCCCCATCTTGTCCTTTATCTTCATGCCCCCGACAATGACTAAGTAGGGTTTTTTGGGTCTCCTTATTAAACGGCTCAGGAACTTTATTTCGTTTCCCACCATAAGACCCGCGAGCTTTTTCTCGAAGTGAGCGGTCATTCCGTAGGTGGAGGCGTGGGCCCTGTGCGAGGTGCCGAAAGCTTCGTTCACGTATATATCGGCCAAAGAGGCCAGCTTCCGCGAGAAATCCGCATCGTTTTCCGCTTCTTCATTGTGATATCTTAGGTTCTCAAGGAGCATTACCTCGCCGTTTTTGAGTTTCTTGGAGGCGTTCTCAACCTTCCTGCCGACAACCGCGCCCGGAAAACGAACCTTGATCCCCAGAAACTCGTTAAGCCTCTCCGCCACCGGAGCCATTGAAAGATCTTCTATCATGCGTCCTTTCGGTCTTCCCATGTGGGAAGCAAGTATTACCCTAGCCCCGCATCTTGTAAGGTAATCGATCGTGGGGATAGTGCGTCTTATCCTGTAGTCTTCAGTTATCTTTCCGCCGTTTACGGGAACGTTGAAGTCAACCCTTACAAAAACTCTTTTCCCCTCGTACTCCGAGCAGGGAAGGTCGGTCACAAGAAGCTTTTTCTTCAAAGCGTTTCCCCCACGAGTTCTATAAGATCAACTACCCTGGAAGTGTATCCGTACTCGTTGTCGTACCAAGCGACAACCTTGACCAGATTATCCTCCACCACTGAAGTCAGCATTGAGTCAAAAGAGCAGGAATGGGTATCTCCCACAAGATCAGAAGAAACGATTTCGTCCTCGACGTAGGCAAGGTAACCGCTAAGCGTTCCTTCGGCCGCTTCCTTGAATTTGGAATTCACATCATCTGCAGAAGTTCCTTTTTCCACTTCGCAGGTAAAATCCACAAGCGACACGTTGGGCGTGGGCACCCGTACAGCGACCGCAGAGAGTTTCCCCTTAAGCTCCGGAAAGACAAGCTGTATGGCGTTTGCCGCTCCCGTGCTGGTAGGAATAATGGAGAGTGCAGCCGCTCTTGCCCTTCTTTTATCCTTATGCGGAGTGTCGAGTATCCTCTGATCGTTCGTATAGGAATGTATCGTGGTCATCTCCCCACGCCTGATCGAGAAATTTTCGTGGAGAACCTTGACCAGCAGGCCGAAGCAGTTGGTCGTGCAGGACGCATTTGAAATCACATCGTGACCTTCGGGCTCGTAGTCGTCATCGTTTATGCCCATTACCGTAGTAAAATCCACCTTGCCGCTTGCCGGCGCAGTAATTATCACCTTTTTCACGGTCTCACCCATGTGCGCCGCGGCGGCCTCGCGGGTTCTGAAAATGCCGCTTGCCTCCGCTATAACCTGTGCTCCCGTCTCGGCCCAGGGAATATTCGCAGGGTTTCTCTCCGAAAACACCCTTATGAACTTTCCATCTACGGTTATTCCCTCGCCGTTGCACTCGACCTCTCCCGGATAGCGGCCGAATACTGAATCGTACTTGAAAAGATGAGCCAGGGTTTCGGTGTCCGTAATATCGTTTATGCCCACGAATTCAAGGTCTTCTCTGCCAAGACCGATTCTGAGTACATGCCTTCCTATTCTTCCAAACCCGTTTATTCCAACCCTGATGGACATCACAAAACCTCCGAAACTTGACTTTGAACTTCGCAAAAACTATACACTTGCCTGCTGTTAGTCAATAGAGAAATCAATTTGAAAAGAATACCGTATTTCGTCGCGTGACTGAATCACCCTAACGGATACACGAACACCAAGCATAACGGTTCTTAATCGGTCTCTTCCGCCCGATCTTCAGTCGCCGAGCCCCCCAGAAGCACTTTTGTAATTGTACAGGGTACTTAGTCATTAACTAACTTGCAGGGAATCCCTTCCACCCGGCCCCAATGTCCTCAGATGGGTGAAATACCGCAACCGCTTGCCAATATCGTCAAGAACCAGATAAAGACAGGGCACAAGGTAAAGTATGACGAAAGTCGAAAAAACAAGTCCGAATCCCAGGGAAGCCGCCATCGGAGCGAGAATGCCCGCCTGGCCCTTGTAGGCGAACATCAGGGAGAAAAGCCCCGAGAAGGTCGTAAGCGTGGTGAGAACGATAGGGCGGAAACGATACCTAGCGGAAAATACTATCGCTACCACCTTGCTCGGCATCTTTTTCGCCCTTCGGTTGATAAAATTCATCAGCAGCAAGCTGTCGTTGACCACTATTCCCAGAAGCGCAACCATTCCGATTATGGCGGGTAGCGTCATGGGTTCGCCACGCAGCAGAATCGCTATGATCACTCCCGTAATGCAAAAAGGCAGCACACTCATTATTATAAGGGGCTGAAAAGTGGAACGCAGAATGCTTGCGAGAATGAGATAAATGAGAAGTAAAGCCAAAAGCGACGCCTTTTTTATGTCGCTTATAGCCTGAGTATACTGCTCCTCCTCCCCTGCGAACCGAAACGAGTAGCCCGGGTAGTTCTCCAGAAGACCGTCGAGATGACGCGAAAGATTTGCGTTTACCTCCCTTGAAGTAGTCGTCTGGTTGTCCACTTCGGCTGTTACGGTGACTGTTCTTCGAAGCTTCTCCCTTCTTATCTCAAGCGGCGTCTTGGACTCCGTTATCTCCGCCACGGTGCCGATAGGAATCCGCCTTCCGAGAGGAGTCGGGACCTGGTGCGATTTCACCGAGAAAACACTGGACTCTCCTCTTCCGTATCGCAGATTTATCTCAGCCTCTTCCTCACCCACTCTGGTCTTCGCAACTGTGAGACCGTCCCCGAGGGCCTTGATTTCCCGCGACACGTTCCACTTGTCAATACCGAACACCCCAGCTTTTCTCTCGTCTATCTCGACTCTCGCTTCGGGCTTTCCGTAAACAAGATTGCTGGTCGCGGCACTCACCCCCGGCTGATTGCTCAGATACTCCCGAATCCGGGAAGCTATTTCCATCAGCACCGATATGTCATCCCCGCTTATTTTGACGTCCACCGGTTTCCCAGTAGGAGGACCTACCGTCATGAGGAAATCAATCTGTTTAGCTCCGGTAACCATCTCCCTTGCTCTACTCTCCGCAATCTCAGAGAGTTCAACCGCATTTTCTTTTCTGGCGGAGTAATCCTCGTATTCAACCAGAACCGAGGCCACGTGATCTCCCGTGGAAAACATATTGTCAGGGTCCGACATATCGAGTCCAACCATGGACAACGTGTTCTTAAGAACATGAGCAGGGATGCTGTGCCGCACGGCTTCCTCCACCTGGGCTACCGAAGCGGTTGTATGCTCCAGACTGGATGAGGGAGGATTCTCAACCCTTACCATTATCTCCTCGATATCATGAAGGTAGAACATTACGTTGGGAATCCGGACAAACATAAAGACCGAAACGGCAAAGATAGCCGTGAAACATCCTATTACCGCATAGCGGTTTCTAAGCGCAAACAGAAGTCCCCGCAGATACAGGCCTCTTACGCGCAGAAGCGGCGCGTTTCCGCGAGGAGATCTCGTTGTGCCGTTTGCCGGAAGCCAGTCGGCACAGTGAGATGGCATGATCACCAAGGCTTCGAAAAGGGAGAAGCAAAGAGCGAAGATGGCAACTTTGGGAATTACGGAAAGGAACTGTCCGATTAACCCCGTGGCAAGAAGAAGGGGAGTAAATGCCGCAATATTGGTAAGCACAGTCGCGACCACTGGCCAGGCAACCTCTTTTGTCCCCACCACCGCCGCCCTCAGCGGCTCCATTCCCCTTGATATATATCTCTGGACGTTCTCAACAACGATTATGGCGTCATCCACTACCATCCCCAGCATCATTATAAGACCGAACATGGAAAGGACATTGAGCGTTGTGCCGGTCATCTTCATTAATATCGCGGCCCCCAGAAAAGAAACGGGAATCCCCAGGGCGGCTATAAAGGCCGCCTTGCGATCAAGAAAAAGAGTGAGGAGGATTACTACCAGAACAAACCCCAGAGCCCCGCTTTTAAGCATGGTCCGAAGACGGCTTTTCACCCAGTGTGACCTGTCAAACGCCAAGGTTATCTCCAAATCTTCGGGAAACTGGTTTTCGTACTTTTCAGTAAGCTCCCTTATGCGGTCGACGGTATCGAGGATATCAACGTCTTTCTGCTTCTCCACCCAGAAAGTAATCGCAGGACGGCCGTTTATCCTCGATCTCAGGTCCTCTCGCTGTTCTCCGAGAGTGACCGTCGCCACATCGCGGAGCAGAACATGTTTACCCTCAACGCTCCGGGCGACCGGAATATTGAGAAGATCCTCCACAGATCTTATCTTTCCCTCGGTTCTAAGCAGAAAATCAGCACTGTTCCCAGTAAAATTCGCCCCGGGGATATCCAGATTTCTCGCGTTGATGGCATCTGAAATCTCCTTAATCCCCAGTCCAAACTGCACCATTTTCGGGTAATCCAGATACACCCATATTGCCGGGTCAGGCAGTCCGACGGAAGTCACGTTGTCAATGCCGTCTAAAAGCGCAAGCTCATCCCGCAGTCTCCTGGCGCTGCTATAGAGAATATCTCTTGGCATGTCCCCTGAGACCGAAACGCTCACCAGCGGAAAACTCGCCTTTTGCTCTTTTGTTACGGGTTTCTCTGTGTCCTCGGGAAGATCGTCTGCTATCAGATTGATCTTGGAATCAATCTCCCAGGCGATCCTTCTGGTGTCTTCACCCGGGTAAACCTCAGCAGTAACGCGCGAGAACCCTTCGGAAGAAACGGACTTTACAATCTTGACACCGGAGACGTTCTTTATCTGCTGCTCAATGGGAACGCTTACAAGATTCTCAACATCTTCAGCGGAGGAACCCGGAAAAGATGTGGTTACCGTCACCATTTCGAGTTTTACCGACGGGAACAGTTCAAGGGGAAGAGAAAATGAAAACAGAAGCCCTATAAGTATTATGGCTCCCATCAGCAGGTTCACGAAAAAGGAGTTTCTTACTGAAAAATTGGCGATATGCATAGAGAATCGGTCGACAATTCTTAGTGTGCGCCCAATTATGATCCCGAGCGTACGGGAACTTGATCAAGCGGTATGTCTTTTCGGTATCGGCAGGCTTTTCTCCTGCGGATTTGAAACCTTATCTTGCCTTGCTAAAAGGAGTTTCCACCCGGTCTGCGGTAAACCACAGCCTCAAAACGCCTCTAGTAATTGTACCGGATAATAAAACGCCGCCTAATTCCCCGAGAACCCTTGGAAATTCCGGAACGGATATCAAGAATTTAAGGTTACTCATCCCACCTACAGGACAAATATCTGAATTGCCGGGGACGGATTGAGTTTTTCTGATTCCCGTAGTATCGTTTCACGGTGATGAAAAATCTTAACGTATGTATTCTGGGAGCAAGCGGCTACACGGGAGCAGAGCTCATAAGGCTCCTCAGGGGACATCCCCGGGCCAGTATTTCGCATTTAACAGCGTCAAGGAACGCAGGTCGTGCCCTAGCCGAGGTCTTTCCGCACCTTGGAGAAATAGCTGATCTCGAGCTCAGCAGTTCGGACCCCTCTCTCATCCCGGACGACACCGACGTGGTATTCGCCGCGCTTCCGCACGGAGCATCAGCCGAGCTTATAGAAGAAATCTACGAAAGGGACGTAAGGATAATCGATCTCGGGGCGGATTTCCGCCTCAGGGAAGGCACCTACAGGGACTGGTACGGGGATCATCCGTGCGCCCATCTTCTCGAAAACGCCGTCTACGGAATCCCCGAACTGCATGCGGAACGGATATCGGAGACAAAACTGGTGGCAAACCCCGGATGCTATCCAACCTCTTCGATCCTTCCACTCGCACCGCTTCTTGAAAACGGCATGGTGGAGACGGAGGGAATCATAATTGATTCCAAATCCGGAGCTTCGGGAGCAGGAAGGAACCCTTCGCTTGATCTTCATTTCTGCGAGGTCTCCGAAGCAATGAAAGCCTACAAGGTAGGCGAGCACCGTCATGCCCCTGAAATAGAACAGGGACTCTCGGATTTTCTAGGCAGCAAGGTGGAAGTCGCCTTCACACCGCATCTCGTACCGATAAACAGGGGGATACTCTCGACAATATACGTAAACCTCTCGGGAAGCCATAAGACCCGGGAACTGCTGGACGCCCTGGGACAATTCTACGAGAACTCGCCCTTCGTGAGGATTCTTCCCGAGGGGACTTTTCCGAACACTTCCTGCGTCAGGGGTTCAAACTTCTGCGACATAGGAATAAGGACAAACCCAGAGAAGAAAACTGCGGTAATTGTCTGCGCCATAGATAACCTAGTAAAGGGGGCATCGGGACAGGCGATACAAAGCATGAACATCATGCTCGACCTTCCAGAGAGCCTGGGACTTGACTCTGTCCCGCTTTATCCCTAATTTGAGGGGTAAATATATGCTGCCCGCCGGCATGACATCCCGTCAGAAATCCTGAAGCGTCCTTATTCTCTCCACTATCGCGGGAAGAAGTTCGATCACCCTGTCGATTTCCTCCGAACGGGTAAAACGGCCGAAGCTGAACCTGACCGAGCAGAGCGCTTCCTGTTCTTCGAGCCCCATGGCAACCAACACGTGGGAAGGGTCAACGTTTCCCTCGGAGCAGGCAGAACCAGTTGAAACCGCCACTCCGGCAGTATCGAGATTCATTACCACCGAATCACCCGGAGTGTCTGGAAAGCCAACGTTAAGGGTGTTGGAGACTCTGGTGTCGGGATGTCCGTTCAGGTAAACATCCCCTACTCTCCGGGAAAGCTCCTCGAAAAGACGGTCCCGCAGCTTCCCCAGTCTTTCGTTTTCCGTCTCAAGCTCCCCGCGCAGAAGCTCGCACGCATAACCGAATCCGCAGACGGCCGCTACGTTCTCCGTTCCCGATCTCTTTCCCCTCTCCTGCCCCCCGCCGTGCACGAAAGGCTCAAGGCCAATCCCTTTTTTCAAGTAAAGAGCTCCCGCCCCCTTAGGACCGCATATCTTGTGGGCGGAAAAAGACGCCATGTCAACCGGCAGACCGGTAAGATCGATTTCCATCTTTCCCAGAGCCTGAACCGCATCTGTATGGAAAACCACCCCCCTCTCGCGGGCAATTTCCCCTATATCGCGAATCGGACTTACAACTCCGGTCTCGTTATTCACGTACATGCAGGAAACAAGAATCGTGCGCTCGGTAATCGCTTCCCGGAACTGCTCGGGGAAGACCCGTCCGAAGGAATCCACGGGAAGATAGGTGACTTCGAAACCCCTGCGTTCAAGAAACCTGAACACTTCAAGACACGAGGCGTGCTCGACCACGGTCGTAACCAGGTGGTTACCCCTGTCAGAAAGAGCGTAGGCCAAGCCTTTTATGGCGAAATTGTTGCTTTCACTGCCCCCGGAGGTAAAAACTATTTCTCCCGGCCTCGCCCCGAGATAACCTGATACCCTTTCGCGGGCGTAATCAACCGCCGCGCGCGCAACGCTTCCGGGAGAATGAATGCTGGAAGGATTCCCATAATTTCCGGCAAGATATGGAATCATCTCTTCCAAAACGCGCGGGTCAAGAGGCGTAGTCGCGTTATAGTCAAGATATATGGAATGTCCGTTATCAGGCGACATTTTCTCACCATTGCTTAAACAGCTTGCACAACAGCGAATAATAACCGATCGACCGCGTAAATCACTGTGACACAGGACAGCGGGAGTACTCCGGATTCAAGTTATTTCAGCGGGTTAACGTCTTGGGGGCAAGATCAGCCTCACCGGCCAGCCAACTTTAGATCAGGTCAGGCTTGTCGGTGATAATTCCGTTAATCCCGATCCCGGCCAGCTTTTCGCCTCGTTTCGGATCGTTAACCGTCCAGCAGCACACAAAAAGGCCTCTTCTTCGGGCTTCCGAAGCGAGGCGGCGTGTCATAAAACGGTGATTTGTAGCAACTACCCGACAGCCGAGAGAAAGAGCCTTCTTCACGCACCCGAAGCCGAAAACCGTAATAAGGCCCGTAGTAATAGAACGATCAAGTTCCCTCACAGCACGAAGGCAGTCCTCGCGGAAAGAAACCACCGCTACATCTTTTATAAGACCATGATCTTTTATAAGCGAGACAGTTTCTTCTTCCGTACCTTTTTCCTTAAGTTCGACCACAAGTCCGCAGCGCCCCGCGAAATTCTCAAAAACCTCTGTAAGAGTCGGTATCCGCTCCCCGAAACCGGCGTCAAGAGATTGAAGTTCAGAAAACGTCTTCCCCGAAACGGCTCCCTTACCATCCGTGGTCCTGTCCACCGTCCGGTCGTGAATGACGACCAAGCGGCCGTCAAGACTTTTCCTCACGTCAAACTCTATCACCGCAGACCCCATGTCCAGGGCCCTGCGGAAAGAGCGAAGAGTATTTTCCGGTTCGTAATGACTCGCGCCGCGGTGAGAGATAAGGAGGAAATCTTTTTCGAAAAAACCTTTCATGGAATTTGGGGGAATTACCTGAACAGGTCATGGGCCGGATCTCTGATCAGTTCATCCGAACTTCCTTCTCCCCGGATGTACTCAACCCCGCGCGCTACCACAACGGGCAGAGCCGCGGTTTTCTCCATCAGCAAGCCCGCGGCACACGCTACCTGGTCCGCGGTCGCCATCTCGGTTGCCGTAAGCAGAAGACCTTTGGTATCGGCCTCTCCCCTGCGGTCAGAAAGTGGCCTCATGCCGCTACAGCCAATGGCGATGTCGGTGAGCCCTTCCCGCCAGGGACGTCCCACGGTATCGCTTATTATGACAGCTACGTACTTTCCGGTTTCCTGTTCTATATGTTTTCTTATAACCCCAGCGGAGCGATCAGAATCAAGCGGAAGAAGTGTGACATCCTCGCCCCCGGAAACATTCGACGCATCAACGCCGGCGTTTGCCAGCACGAGCCCCCCGATCGTTTCAACTATAAGTCTTCCCTTGCCGCTTTCTCTCTCGTCCATTTTTACGATTCTCCTAGTTTCCCCGAGAATCACCTCCACCAACCTCGGATCCTTTGAAACCTCTTCGGAGACCGTAACTGCGAAACCCGAAGGTTCCACTTGGGAGAGATTAACAACCCTGCCTTCGGCCTTTGAAACCACCTTCTGTGCAACTACAACTATATCCCCGTCGAGAAACGAAAATCCCTCACGGGCGGCGGCGTGCAGAATCATCTCCCCAAGGCTGTCCCCCTCCTTCACTTCCGGAATCCCCTTCAAGGGAACAAATCTTATTTCTCCAGTCTTGTCCATGCGGAAACTCTCCCGATGCCGCGGCGGCGTTTTGTATCTACCAACTAAACCATCTAGTATATATTATCAATAGCAAGGGGGAGAGAAATGGAAAAATTTTACTTGGAGAGAGAAACCGACCTTGAGCTTGAAAAGCAGTTCGAGGTATCCGGCGTGGCGAGGGAATCAGGTCTCATGATCCGCATATTCGTAACCTCCTCACTTAAAAAGGAAATGATGGAACCCGATTCCGAGGCTTCGGCCCGCGGCGAGGATGAAAACACCAGGCTAAAGGAAATACTTTCCCCTCTCGTGTCGTCTATAAGGGCAACCAGAAAAACGAAGAGAACCAACGTGATCAATTTCACCGCTTCGGTTACCAAAGACGGAAAAGGCCGGGAATTTCAGGTTATTTCCTACCTAGGTCCGGTAACGAAAGACTCCGAGGAACCCTGCATAACCCTTCTCCTGCCCGAAGACCTGCCGGAAGAAACACCTTAGCCACAAAATCGTGTATTATTAGCTTTATAATGGGGTGTACAGAGGAAATTTCCGGCGAAATCTACCTTGACAACAACGCAACTACAAGACCACTTCCCGAAGTAACTGAGGCCATGCACGAAGCCATGGGTGAGGGATTCGGCAATCCCTCAAGCGCCCATTCGGCCGGAGAGCGGGCGAGGCACCGCATGGACCTTGCCCGAAAACGGGCCTCCGATCTTGTGGGATGCTCCCCCGAGGACCTCATATTCACAAGTTCCGGTACGGAATCAAACAACATGGTTTTTTATTCCTGCACCATGAAAAAAGAGAAGCCGCACGTTGTCACAACCCAAGTAGAGCACTCCTCGATAATGAAGATGTGCAATTTCCTCGAACTAAACGACGTGCACATCGAAATGCTCGAGGTGGACGGACAAGGGATTCTTGACATCCGAACACTCGAAAACGCGATCTCCGAGAAAACCGATCTAGTTTCCGTGCAGTGGGTTAACAACGAGACCGGAGTTATACAGGATATAGCGAGCATTTCCGAGGTCTGCAGGAAAAACGGAGTGCTTCTCCACACCGACGCGGCCCAAGCTGTAGGCAAGCTCGAGGTTGATCTTGCGAAGCTTCACGTGGATTTTCTCTCTTTCACCGCTCATAAAATCAGCGGTCCCCAGGGCGCCGCGGTTCTCTACGCAAAAGACAGGCTGCTTGTGAATCCTTTTCTTTTCGGAGGATTCCAGGAGGAAGGGTTTCGTCCCGGGACCGAGAATCTTCCGGGCATAACAGGCTTTGGGACCGCCTGCGAGATAAGGCACACAAGGCTTGAGCAGGCCATAGGAAAGATGAAAGATCTTCGCGACCGGTTCGAGAAAATAATAATCGAATCCATCCCGGACACCTCGGTTAACGGGGGCGGCGGGGAAAGAATATGCAATACCACCAATATCCATTTCGGCGGAACTGACGGAAGAAAGCTGGTCTCCCTTCTTGACGAGGCGGGAATAAGGTGTTCCCAGAGTTCCGCGTGCACGAATTTCGACGTTACGCCATCCTACGTTCTGACCGCCATGGGGCTTGATGAACAGCATGCGTATTCAAGCATAAGATTCAGCTTCTGCCCGGAAAACACCTTCGAGGAGATAGAAAGAGCGGCAGAGATAGTCCGGGAAAAGTGCGAATTTCTCAGTAGCCAGCCCTGCTGAACCCGGGCACCCCGGGGAAACGGAAAATCAGTCGACAACCCTTACCGGCTGACCGGGAAGAAGGCCGAAGCTCCCCTCGGTTATGATTCTGGAATCTGGAGGAAGGGAATCAAAGGATATGTAGGCCGAGTTATCATCTATCCACGTGGGTGCCACTTTAGCCTTGAGAACTTCTCCATTTTTTTCAACCAGCACGAAAGAGAAATTTTCTTTATCGTCGGACAAGACAGCCGTCTTGGGGATTCTGACGACATTATCAAGCGTCTGCACCGGTATTTTTACGGAAACCATTTCCCCAGGCCACCACTTTACCGAGGGATCGGATATGGCAATCTCGATATCGTAGGTGCCCGAGAAATCATCAGAACCCGGACTCACGCCGTCAACCTCGCCCGCGACGGTTTCCACCGTGCCGTCTCTTGTAAGTGATACCTCAAGAACATCTCCCCTGTTGACGCTTCTGGCAACGGACACGTCCACACCGGCTATGACTTTCCTGCCGCTTAGATTAACGACTTTGGCCACCACATCTCCGTTTCTTGTCTCCTGCCCAATGTCGGGAACGATTTCGACAACCTGGCCTTGGATAGGGGAGCGGATCTTGAGGTTTTCGTAATTCCACTTGGCCCTTTTGTAAGAAGCTTCAAGGGCCTTTACGCCAGCCGAGGCGGTTTCAAGCAGGTTTTGTGACGCTTCAGTCTCGTCCTCAGAGACTATTCCCTTCTCAAAAAGAGCCGCGTTCCTGCGGTATACCCTTTCAGCTTCGGAAAGCTTCCCCTTGGCGGACTCAAGATTGTATTTCGCCTCGTCAAGCCGTGTTTCCACGCGGTAATCGTAGAGTTCGAGGATAATTCCATCCTTCTCGATTTCCTGACCTCTACCGGAATCTATCCGCTTTACCCATCCCGAAACGGTCGTTCGGACCAGAACGGTCTGCTTGCCACGGACTCTTCCGAGAACTTCGGTGTAAACTGAACCCGGGGACGCAACAGGCGTCATCACTTTTATGGGCCTGTGGACGTTATCTTCAGAGTGACCCTGTGCACTTGATTCCCTTTCGTGAAGAAACCTCGCATACAGGAGAAAAAGAACCAAGAGGAACCCAAGAGATATTAAAACCAGAGTCACCCAGTTCTTCATTTTTCTTTCTCTGAACCAAGATCTCATCTATTTTTCCACCCACAAAAGCTTCAATAAAAAAGACATTCATAACAATATTGAGAATCTGGCGATTTAGCAACAACCGGCAAAAATAGGAATAGCCGGTAAAAAAGATTGACTTTTAGCCAGAATTTCCCGATAATTACTAAGAGATTTTAAGGAGGATGTTAGTGAACGGAAAACCTTTAACAAAATCCCAGCTTTCAACCAGCTTGGCAGAGGAGGCGGGAATAACCAAGGCGACAGCCAAAACCGTTATTGATGCTATAGCGTCAATTGCATGTGCAGAGGTAAAGGAAAAAGGAGAATTCACGATTCCTGGAATCGGCAAACTGGTTATCAGCAATCGTAGTGCCAGAATGGGGAGAAATCCCGCCACCGGTGAAGTAATCAGCATACCTGCAAGAAAGGTCCTGAAGTTCCGCGTGGCGAAAGCCTGCAAAGATTCTGTGCTAGGTTAAAGCTGTCTCCACGCTCTACCTAGTTGATGTTGCCTCTCAGCGACCAGTTAAGAATTTCTACTGGATGCACAATCTTGGTCTTGGAATCTAAACCGAGCAGTCCCTTGCGGATCTGTATCATGCACCCAGGGTTCCCGACGGCCAGATAATCAGCACCGGTTTTCTCTATCTCGCTTACTTTCCCTGAGAGAAGTTTGGCGGACATCTCCGGTTGCACGATATTATATATCCCGGCGCTTCCGCAGCAGTGATCCGACCATTGCATTTCGACGAGTTCCACTCCCGGGATGCTTCTTAGAAGCTCTCTTGGAGCAGACCGTATCCCTTGTCCGTGAACAATATGGCATGCGTCCTGATAAGTAATCTTTATATCAAGAGGGCGCAGCGACGCCTCTATTTCCACATCTGAAAGAAATTCCATTACATCCACGGTTTTCGCTGAGAGCTGCGCTGCGGCTTCGGAGTAGACCGGGTCCTCATGCAGGATCTCGGCGTATTCCTTCATAGTGGAACCACATCCGGCGGAATTAACGACTACGGCATCTACGTTTAAGGTGGCGAAAAGGGCCACCAGTTTTCTTGCGAACTCCCTTCCTTCCTCAAGCCTTCCCGAATGAACAGAAAGGGCCCCGCAACATCCCTGGTTCTTGGGAACAAAAACTTCGCAGCCACTTGCGCGAAGCACTTCGATCGTTGCCCTGTTTATTTCCGGGAAGAAGACCCCCTGAACACAACCGCTCAGAAGAGCAACTTTCTTTTTTCTCTCTCCAATTGCCGGATAAAAAGCCGAAAGAGTTTCCCCGAAAGCAGAGTTGACCTCGGGCAGCATATGAAACATGGAAGAAGCCGAGAGACTTATTCTGTCAAGAAGCCACGGCGGGAAAACCCTCTTCAGGCCAAGCGTTTTTACCAGGTAGACAAACGGCAGGAGAACCTTCAACCTTTGGGGATAGGGAAAGATTTTGAAGATGAAGGCCTTAAGAATTTTCTCCCCCAGCCCCCTCTTGAACCTCCTTTCAATCTGTCCCCTCGACATCTCTATCAGGCTTCCATACTTAACTCCAGAGGGACACGCAGTCTCACAGGCAAGACATCCCAGACACAGATCAAGGTGCTTTACAAGCGACTCGCCCATCGGAATTCTTCCCTCCTCCGCGGCCTTTATCAGATGTATTCTTCCCCTGGGAGAATCGAGTTCGTTTCCGGTTTCAAGATAGGTGGGACAAGATGAAAGACAGAACCCGCAGTGAACGCAGTCCTGTATTATCTTCTTGCTCGGGCGATCTGTATGGTCAAAAGCGGTCTCAAGCGACATTGCGTCCCTCCGCTCCCGAAGAAATCGAAAAACCGAAAGTCTCGAGACTCGCGCTATGAAAAGCCTCTTTGAGTTCCTCTTGGGCTCCAAACGATTTTTTCCCGAGTTTTCGGCCGGATATATCAAAGTGAAGAGAGTCTTGAGAAAAAGGATTTGGGCAGATCGTATAGTTAAGTCCATCCTCTGATGACAGGGCCATTTCCACCGTGTCTCCGAGGTAATTAATCGGAACGCCCGGAACAGTGACTGATCTTGATCCGTGGCAGAGGCCAAGCGATATTATGTCACCCACCTGAAGGAACCTGAGATTGGTCTGGACATCGGCAGGCAGGTATCCGTTCGGGTTTTCATCCCCGACCCTGATCTCCAAGCTTCGCAGCAGGAATTCCCTAATTTTCTCTCTAAGCGAAACGGCCGCCTTGTTATCTGGGTTTCTGGATATGGTCCTTTCGTTAAGTTCGGAGAAGTGAAGCGCTATGAGCGCGCAGGCGTATGGATGCTCGCCGGCATGTTTTTCGAAACACTCAGACCATATCTCAAGCTGGCTTTCGGGCCGCATTTCCATGAAACTTCTCGGATAGCCGTTTTTCGAGTTAAGATCGGCCGCGGAATCCGTTTCCTCCCACCCGCAGTCATGTTCCCTTATCGCAAGCATCACTTCATCTCTAGGAGCGATGGTCTCGAAATCATCATTGCCCCAGAAATCCATTATTCTTGAAGAAAGAAAAGCGTGATTTGGCTGCGTTATGAGCGTCCACCCCTTATCGGATTCCCTTCTTATCATAATCCGTATCCTCAGTCTGCATCGAATATTTTTTCGCCGGGCAGAATGTTTCCCGGATCAAAACGCCGTTTTATGTTCTTCATAAGAAAAAGCGCCTCTCCAAAATCTCCCCACGCTTTTATCCTCTCCCTGAGTTCGCGGCGGACCCCCGAGAACATGATACGGCCCTCGAGCGAATCGGCAAGATTCTCAAGAGAATGTGCCGCCCTGACAGCCTCTTCATCTCCACCGCTTACCGAAACAAGCGCAACCCCTCTGGCGGGCCTCGAAAGGCAGCGCACTGTGACCCCCGAGAGTGCCGGATTGCTCTCAATATCGGAGAGAATCTCGATTGAGGCAGTTACGGGGAGGGTGAGCTTCGAGGAAAAACTTGCCCCGGACGGAAACGGAAATTCCCTTGCCGAATCCCATAACTCCTGTGAATCCTGATTGTCCATCTCGATGAAGGAGGCAAAATCACCAGAGGTTATCTCGCTCACCTGTTTTATCTGCTCGATAACTGCCTCTTCGAAGCTGTCGAATCTAAGCAGGATACTTCTTTTAGCCCCCGGTGCCGCCGCAAATTCCGAAGAGAGTTCCTCGTCAAGTATTTCAAAGCATGTGGGAACAACATCCGCAGCAAGTATCGCTCCGGCTGCCCGGGAACAGGAAACATGATTGTCAAAACCCAGAACCAGGGTTCTTGAGAATTGCTGGCGTGGGTATAATCTGAAAGTCGCTTCCGCCAATACACACAGGGTGCCGAGCGAACCTGCCATAAGCTTGGGAATATCATAACCCGCTACGTTTTTAACTACTTTCCCTCCCAAGTTTATGATCTCACCGTCAGCCCTCACGGCCCTGACTCCCAAGACAAGCTCTCTACACGTGCCGTATCTGGTGCTCATTGGACCGCAAAGATTCGTCGACAAAAGCCCCCCCACAGTGGCTCCGGAGTCAAGACCGGGCGGATCCACGGGAAAAAGCTGGTTTTCGCGCCCAACTGCATTCTGAAACTCTCTCACCTCCATCCCGCATTCGACCGTGGAAACCATGTCAGAAGGCTCATGAAACAGAAGCCTGCCGAGACGCTTGAGTGAAAGCGCCGCGCCGACCGCGCCGACCGGGTTGCCGAGAAAAAGCTTGGTGCCCCCCGCAAAAGGAAAAACACGGATGCCCTTCTGTGAAGCAAATCCGAGGACCCGGGATATCTCCTCGACGGTTTCGGGATAGAGAATTACTTCGGGAGAGAAGCCGAATTCGGGAACATCTAAACCCGTATCCCCGGAAACGGGAACATGGGAAGCTGAAACCATCTTGGAGAGTTCTGTTACGTGAGACATCCTTTTTTCAAACCAACGGATCGTTAAACCTTGAACACGGGCCCCGCTCTACTAGAAAAGCTCCCCCATTTCCTTCGCGGGAGCAGTTTCGGAACCTCGTTTTTGCATCCCGGGCTCAACGCACGTTCTAGGAGTCGGGAACACCTTGCCGGGATTGCAGAGCCCCTCTTCGTCAAAAGCGCACCGCACGAGATTCATCGTGTCTATTTCCTGTTCGCTGAACATAAGCGGAAGAAACATCTTCTTATCAAAACCCACACCGTGTTCTCCCGTAATACTGCCGCCGACATCAACGCATACCCTGAGAATTTCGCCGGAAAGTTCCTCGGCTTTCTCGGATTCCCCCTCAACTTCGGGATCATAAAGCACCAGCGGATGAAGATTCCCGTCTCCCGCATGAAAGACGTTAGCAACCCGAAGACCGTACCGTCTGCCGAGCTCCCCTATCTCTCCAAGCACCCTAGCCAAGCTGCTCCTGGGAATTACGCCGTCCTGTACATAGTATCCGGGACTTATTTTCCCCATGGCGGCAAAAGCGCTTTTACGCCCCTTCCAGAAAAGCTGTCTCTCGTTTTCATCCGCCGCCAGCTTTATTTCAATCGCACCGTTTTCCCGAAGTATCCCGGTTACGGCAGGAACCTGTGCGCTAACCTCTGCCCCGGGTCCGTCAAGCTCCACGAGAAGAATGGCTCCTGCGTCCCTGGGGTATCCGGCACCTACCGTGGTTTCCACGGCGTTTATGCTGAGATTGTCCATGATTTCCATTCCCGCGGGAATAACCCCGGAAGAAATGATCGCGGAAACCGACGCCCCGGCGTCCTCGATTCTCTCAAACGAGGCAAGAAGAGTTTTAACCATCTGAGGTTTTTTTATTATTCTCAAAAAGACCTTGGTCACTATGCCCAAGAGCCCCTCGCTTCCGACCACAAGCGAAAGAAGATCATATCCGAGACTCTCCGGGGTAGGACCTCCAAGCGTGACCACTGCTCCGTCGGGCAGAACCATCTCCACTCCGAGCACATGGTTGGTCGTGACTCCATACTTAAGACAATGAACTCCACCAGAATTCTCCGCGACATTGCCCCCTATTGTGCACACGATCTGGCTTGAAGGATCGGGAGCGTAGTAAAATCCCTCGGCACTCACGGCATCGGTTACGGAAATATTGACCACTCCGGGCTCGACCACAACAACGCGGTTCGGGATATCCACGTCAAGAATCCTGTTCATTCTTGAAAGTGATACCACTATTCCCTCGCGACTGGGAAGAGCGCCGCCAGAGAGGCCGGTTCCCGCCCCTCTCGGAACAAAAGGAATCTTCTCGCGATTGCAGAGTTTTACAACTAGGGAGACTTCCTCCGCACTTGAAGGGAGAACAACGAAAAGAGGTGTTACCCTGTATCCCGTAAGCCCGTCGCTTTCATAAGCGATCAGCTCATCCTTGGCTGATATAACCGCCCCGGCTCCCAGGATTCCCACAAGTTCCGAGGCGATACGGGATTTCCATCTGTCGGTTCTTTTTACAGCTTGCGAGTCCATCGTTAAACTTATAGTATATCGGAACCCGGGGAACGCGAAAAATTGACTGAAACCATCAAAGAAACCGATCCGCTCGTATTTGATAAGCTATCCGAATGTCTTAAGGGCGGAGGGGTGATCGTATACCCGACCGAAACTCTCTACGGGATCGGCTGTCTTGCGTTTGATCGGGAGGCCTGCCGGAGAATAGTAAGGATAAAACAAAGATCCGGAGGCGAGGGCCTTATAGTCCTCGTAAGTGATGAGGAGATGCTTGATCGTCACTTCCATGTTCCCGGCGACCTGCTCGAAAGATACTCCCGCAGCCAAAAACCCCTAACGCTCATACTGCATCCGAAATCCGTTTTCCCACAAGAGGTGTCGGGAGGAAGAGACTCGGTCGCGGCAAGAATCTCCACTTCCCCTTTCGCAAAAGAGATCCTTCGTCGCGTGGGAGAACCCGTAACCTCTACGAGCGCGAACATAAGCGGCAGGGGCAACTCAAACCGGTTTGCTGATATCCGCAGGGATTTTCCGAGCGGGATTGATGTTATCGTTGATTCTGGTAACCTTCCACCCTCAATGGGTTCAGCGATAGTGAACCTGACGACCACGTCACCCGAGATTATCAGAGAGGGCGATCTTTCCGTAACCGAAATAGAGAAGATTCTTCATGGCTGAAATACAACCTTTCAGAGGTATAAGATACAGCAAGGAAGCGGTCGAGGACTTCGCGAAAGTCATCGCTCCTCCCTATGACGTAATAAGCCCGCAGCAACGCGAGGAACTCTTCGCCAAAAGTCTTTTTAACGCCGTGAGAATTGAACTGCCCGAAGGAGAAGGCAAGCAGCGTTATCAAAATGCGAATGAAATCTATTCGAAGTGGCTTCGCGACAAGGTGCTCATAAGGGATGACGAGCCTTCAATTTACCCTTACTACCAGAATTTCGAGTTCGAAGGGCAACGCTACACAAGAAAAGGGTTCATAGCGAACCTAAAGGTTGAAGATTTCGACAAGAAAATCGTTCTGCCACATGAACAGACTTTCAGAAAACACAAGGAAGACCGGCTGGCGCTCACAGTCGCATGCAACTCCAACCTGAGCCAGATCTTCTGCGTCTATCCCGACGCCTCGGGAGAGGTCGAGGAAGATGTAGATAAAAATATCGGAGAGCCGCTTGTGGACGTCATCTTTGAGGAAGGAATAAGAAATACTCTCTGGAAGATATCCGACCCGAAAATCATAGAACGCGTAAAAAGCCGCCTCGCGGACAAATCCATCCTGATCGCAGACGGTCACCACCGTTATGAAACCTCGATAAACTTCAGAGACCTGAAGAGAAGAGAAACGGGGGAAAACTCAGGACAGATGCCCTGGGACTACGTAATGACCTATCTCTCGCGCGGAGAAGGCCAGGGACTTATAATTAACCCCACTCACAGGATAGCAAGAAAAGTCGGAGATAACCTGATTGACAATCTGCGGGAAGATTTCCAAGTCGAGAGAATTGCGCTTGAGCGCTCGCTTGATCTCGGCCCGGACCAGATATCCGTTGTAACCAAGGACCCCGAGAGAACCTTCAGGCTTACTCCCAAGACGGCGCGTGAAAAAGACTATGAGAACCTCGCCGTGATAATTCTTCACAGCCAAGTGTTCGGAGCACTGATAGAAGAAGACAAGGCGGGTGTACGATACTCCAAGTTCCCAGAAGAAGTATTCGAGAACGTGCACAACGGGGAATTTGAGGCCGGATTTCTTCTTCCCAAGCTAAAATCGGAGGACATATTCAAAGTGGTTCTCGACGGAACCAAGATGCCTCACAAGACCACCTACTTTTATCCGAAAATTCTCTCCGGATTAATATTCAACCCTCTCTGGCGTTAAGAAAAAAAGGGGAATTCACTCCTGCTAATTGCTCCGACCCCATTCCATCGCTGTCTGCCATTTCAGTATCTCTGGTTTAGGTAACTGACTTCTTCAACTCTTGAACGTGGCAGTTTGCCATATCCCCAACTCCCAACGTGCGAGAGTTTGTCCTTTTTTGTTGGCCTCTATCCTCGCCTTATCGATAAAATGTAGATACTCTTCAATGGTATCTATCTCCGTCCAGGTCTTTCGACAAATCTCGCACCGTGCGTCGCTCGGGTATTTATTAATCTCCTTAAGCACAATCGAATCAATAGGGCAGTGGGGCGGTTCTGGAATGATCCCACGAGCCCAACCGTATTTGAGATAAAGATTCAACGCCTTCTGAGCGGTGCCAATACGAAACTTGCCCTTAAATAATATTTCGTGATGATGTCTACTCAGGGTATATGATAAATTTTTGATATTGGCAATATGCCGGTCATCTTGGACTTCACCTGCCCGATATTCTTCCAGCTTTAAATTGAGTTGGCCACGTAGCGACTCACGGAATTCATCTCTCTTCTTCTTATCAGTGTTGCAATATATTGGATAATTGCGATTGCGAGTATTAAGGGCACCGTTTATGGTAAGCATAAGTGTCTCCCGTTCCAGAAACAGGTTTAGAAGAGGATCTTCAACTAACTTGTTGGGTACTGTTATCGGCGCAATCCTTTTCTTTTTCCTGCTCACAATCAAGCCTCCTGTCGCTTATCTTATGGGCAACGGGCGATACATAATTCAGGCAAAAAAAAAGAGGAGGGGTAACCGTTAAGGTCTCCCTCCTCTTTCTTACTCATCAAGAACCGAGTGTCTCTCGACACCAGTCCTTCGCCATTATCCCTGGCTATACTGCGGCAGCAGGAACCTGTGACGCATCGTG